>JAHRWY010000106.1:0-19292 GCA_019104935.1 Kaistella sp. | reverse complement strand
ATATGCGATACAGTACATTGGATCCACGCCTACTTCGATTATTGGGGCGCTGGAACCGATTGTGGCGGTTTTTATCAGTGTGTTTCTGTTTCAGGAAGAACTCACGGTTACTTTAGCTGCTGGCGTTTTATTAATCATCATCGGTGTACTGATCAACATCGTCTCCGAAGACAGAAAAGAAAAACGGCAAAGAAAGTCTATAGACTCCGTATAAAACTGAAGTTCGGGTGTTGAAACACCATCAATAATGATTATCTCCTGCATCATTGCTTTTACCCATTTGTTTTTCAGCACAATTGGAATATCTTCGATTTCCTATCCCTATTTTAAGTAATTTAGGAATCTGAAAAATCTTCGATATGAAACTCTATTTTACGACTGCGCTGTTCTTCCTGACCATCCTTTGTTGCGGACAACAAAGCAACACCTGGGATCAATGGAACCGGCTGACAGGAGACTGGCAAGGTGAAGGCAGCGGAGCGCCGGGAGAAGGCAGAGGAAGATTTTCATTCCGTTACGACCTGGACAAAAAAATAATTGTACGTAAAAGTCATTGCGAGTACGCCGCAACCGATAAAAAACCAAAGATCATTCACGAAGACCTGATGGTGATTTATGCTGACCAAAACGGAGCGCCATCGAAAGCCATCTATTTCGACAATGAAGGTCACACCATCAATTATACCGTCTCCTATGCTGACCAATCGATTGTTTTTTTGAGTGATAAAATGCCGAATGCACCGATTTTCCGTTTGACTTATACTTTAACTGGTCAGGAAACCGTGAACACCAAGTTTGAAATGTCGCAGGACGGAGAACGCTTTTTCACCTACATTGAAGGTTACAGCAGAAAGATAAACCCTGCAGCGAACAACAGTAAAGTAAGAAGAAAGTAAAAGCTCAAAAGGCTGGTGTCCTATTTCAGCATAATTTTTAATCCTAAGCCAAACTAATAATTTATCCCGTATGAATCTATCTCCCCTAATTACCGCAGCAGAACTGCTGAATATTTACCAAAATCCTGAAGTCATGATTTTCGATGTGAGCAGTGGCCCTGATGTCAAACGCAACTACGAAGCAGCGCATCTTGAAGGTGCCTATTTCATCGATCTCAATTCTCAGTTAGCCGACATTAAGGACGATGCTTCACAAGGCGGAAGACATCCGCTGCCAGACATCAGGAAGTTTGCTGAGACGCTGGGTGGTTTGGGAATTACAAAAGACACTCATGTTGTTCTTTATGATGACAAAAACGGGTCGAACGCCGCCGCAAGGTTCTGGTGGATGCTGAAATCTGCGGGACACGAAAAAGTGCAGGTTTTAAACGGCGGACTGCAGGAAGCTGTGAAACAGGATTTCCCTGTGGATGCGAATCCTACCCCTGCAAAAACTCCGGCTGCACCTTATCCGGCCGAGGAATGGAAACTCCCAACCATTGGCCTGGACGAAGTGGAACACGTGTCGCAAAACCCAGAATATCTGGTGATCGATGTCCGGGACAAATATCGGTATGACGGCATTTCGGAACCTATCGATCTGGTTGCGGGGCATATTCCGGGTGCTGTAAATGTTCCATTCAGCGAAAATTTAGACGAAAGCGGAGTATTCCTCAACCCAAATGAATTAAGGAATAAATATGATCGCCTGTTTGGAGACATCAGCCACGAAAACATCACTGTGCATTGTGGTTCCGGCGTTACTGCCTGCCATACGTTATTGGCACTGGCCTATGCCGGCATGGAACTGCCAAGGCTGTATGTAGGTTCGTGGAGCGAATGGAGCAGAAATGATAAAACGATTGCTACTAGCAGCTAGCCAAAAAACGACAGATTAATTATATAAAAACAGCATGTTAAACCGAGATTTTTTCAGACTTTTAATTAAGATCACAGGCCTTTACTTTTTTATCCAGACTGTTTTCGGAGTTCTCCCATCCCAACTTGGCTTTTTAGGATTTGACTCTGATGTCAGTCAGAAAATCGGGACTTTCATCTATATTTTTCTTATTGTTTTACTTTCCATTGGTATCCTGTATTATCTCATCAGGTTTCCGGATAAAATCATCAATCTGTTCAAACTTGATGAAGGTTTCGACCGTGATACGATATCAATCAAGAATTTCAATCCAAAGAATATCTTAACGCTGGGGCTTTTCATTATCGGCGGATTCCTCATCATTGAAAATTTAAGCTCTACCCTTGCAATGCTGTTTTATGAATTCAAGAAAAGCGTGAATCCGATGTTTCCAAAAGAGAAAAACGATTCCATTAATTTACTTTTTTCAGCATTAAATCTCATCCTGGGAAGCTGCTTAATTATTTTCAGAAAAAACATTGCTGAATATTTTGAAAAATAAGCCCTCAAAAATTTAAAACATCACTCACCAAAATATTATGGGAACATCCTGCGCACCTGCACCTGCTGATAAGAAAAAATATATCGAAGACATCGGCAAGATCCTGATCACCGATTACGGAAAGAAAAAGTATTACAAGCCCGAAGAAGTGAAAAAAGCTCACCGGAAAAGCAAGTGGTATGACGGTTTGGATTTTTCCTGCTGGGCAATGAGCACATTTTCTTCACATGAGGATTTTGATGAGTATCATGAAGCCACAGGCGAAATCTGTGATTACACTGAAATGAAAACTGAAATGCTTAATGGATTATCGGCGTCTGCAGAATCCGACTGGTTCGTACTGCCGGATATAGACATTGATGGTTCTTGGCTGGATTTCGGGGATCTATTCGGCGGCATTTTAGAAGGAATCGGAGATTTGGCAGGCGGTATATTGGAGGGGTTATAACAGTTTCATTAGGAAATACACAATGAAATATCTTTTACTACTTTTTTCACTCCTGACATCCATCAACATTTCGGCCTGTAAGTGTGGCACTCCTACGATCAAGAACTCTTTTGAATCAGCAGATTTTGTATTTACCGTTGATATATATGATGTAAATACAACCTACAAAACGGGATATTGGGAGGTAGAAAACTCTTTGGCGAAAGCAAGAATAGAAAAAGTTTACAAATCGTCTGCGCCTGACTTCAGGAGTAAAGAAATTACATTATTCGGACAGCAGTTCAATTCCTGTGATATCATTTTTAAAGAGAAAGGTAAGTTTCTGATTTTTGCCAATGTAGAACCGGATACCACCTTCTTTTACTCTTCATTTTGCTATGCAACACAGGAAATATCTCAATTAAGCGAAAGTGAGTTTGCACTTTTGGAGCAACTGAAGAACAACTTAGCTAAAGAAATTTCAACACAGGACAACTTTGAAACATCTAATGAGGACCTGCTTACGGCTCCGGATAAAGTATTAAAGCAACTTATGATTGAAAATGCGCAACTCTCGGAACACCACCGAAAACAGAAAATCTATATTGCTTCTCTTTCAGCTTTATACCTTTTAACCTTTATTATTTTCATTTTATTTTACAAAAAGAAAAAGAGTAATTAATAATCAGGAATTACACATATATCCATAAAAAAATCCCTTCAAATGAAGGGATTTCTATTTTAAAACGAATTCTTAAAGCGTATTGCCTTCTTCCAGAATTTCTTTGTGCTGGTATTCCTGCACGAGGTCGATCGCGTTTGAGATGACGTCGCTCAGGGCCGTGATAAAGGTGTTTTCTTCGGCGAGGCTCATGGCGTGTTTCAGCGCGTCGATTTCTTTTGGAATGATTTCGTAGCTTACATCCTTACCCGAACTCTGCATCCCGTCGATCACCAGGGCATTGATTTCCTCTTCGGTCCTGCCGCGAAGGTGCTTTTCGTTCCGGATGATGATATGGTCGAACATGCGGCCTGCAATTCTGCCGCACTCTCGGATATCGCCGTCGCGCCGGTCTCCGACTCCGGAAATGATTCCAATCTTCTTTGGCGAATCAACATTTTTAAGGTAATCTTCAATAGCCTCGTAACCCGCAGGATTATGGGCAAAGTCGATGAGGACCTTGAATTTCTTGAATTTAAAGACATTCAGCCTTCCCGGCGTAAGCGCAGGACTTGGAATAAAGGTACGGAGTGAATTGGCAATGTCCTCGATTCCAAAACCGTGGAGATACGCCGCCAAACTTGCCGCCAGGACATTAGAAATCATGAATCTTGCCTTCCCTTCCATGGTGATCGGGACATTCATTGCCTTTACGATGCGGATCTTCCAGTCGCCTTTTTTAATGGTGATGAAGCCTTCTTCGTAGACACAGGTTACTTTCCCTTCTTTGGCGAATTTCTTAATGTGAGGATTATTCTCGTCGAGACTGAAGATGGCGACTTTAGAATCCAGATCGGGCATCAGCCTCATGGAATATTCATCGTCAGCATTCAGGACACTCCAGCCGCCTTTCTTTACGGAGTCGAGCACTACCCTTTTAACTCGGGTTAAATCTTTGAGGTTGTGAATATCATTGAGACCCAGATGATCTTCTTTGATGTTGGTCAGTACGCCAATATCGCAGGAACTGAATCCCAGACCTGAGCGCAGGATTCCGCCGCGGGCAGTTTCCAGTACGGCAAATTCAACGGTAGGATCTTTAAGGACAAATTCTGCGGAAATTGGTCCTGTAGTATCGCCCTTGGTGAGCATGGTATTCTGGATGTAAATCCCGTCAGAGGTGGTAAATCCCACTCTGTAGCCGTTATTTTTCACGATATGGGCAATGAGTCTGGTGGTGGTGGTTTTTCCGTTGGTTCCGGTTACCGCAATAATAGGAATCCTGAAAGGTTTGCCCTGAGGATAAAGCATATCGACTACCGGCGCCGCCACGTTTCTCGGCAGTCCTTCGCTTGGTGCCAAATGCATGCGGAATCCGGGAGCAGCGTTCACTTCCAGAATCGCACCACCGCTTTCCTTGAGCGGCTGTGTAAGGTTTTCTGCCATGATATCAATTCCACATACATCAAGACCAACAATCTTGGAAATACGTTCGCACATGGTAACGTTCTCGGGGTGAATCATATCTGTAACATCGATGGAAGTACCGCCTGTAGAAAGGTTAGCGGTAGATTTAAGATACACCACTTCACCTTTGTGCGGAATGGTGCCGAGGGTATAATTCAGTTTTTCAAGGAGTTCATTCGTGTCTTTGTCGACGAGGATTTCAGTAAGCACATTTTCATGCCCGTAGCCTCTTCTGGGATCAAGATTTTCTTTATCGATGAGCTGGCGGATATTGAGTTCTCCATCGCCTACAATATGGGCAGGCACGCGGCGCGCCGCAGCCACCATTTTGTGGTTAATGACCAGCACACGGAAATCGTAACCGGTAATGTATTTCTCGACAATTACCCTGTTGGAGTACTGTTGCGCATGCTGCAGACCGATTTTGGCCGTTTCGAGATCGTTGACATTGATGGATGATCCTTTGCCGTGATTACCATCCAGGGGTTTCAGTACAATCGGATAACCAATTTTGCGGATCACCCTTTCGAGTTCTTCAGGTTCTGTCACCAGATCGCCGGAAGGCACAGGAATGGCGGCCTCGTCGAGCATTTTTTTAGTAAGTTCTTTATTACAGGCAATGTCTACGGCAATGGATGAGGTTTTCCCGGTAATTGTTGCCTGAAATCGCTGCTGGTTGACGCCATAGCCCAGCTGCACCAAAGAGTTGCGGCCAAGGCGGATCCACGGAATGTTTCTGGCAGCGGCTTCTTCAACAATACTTCCGGTAGAAGGCCCGAGTCTTTCGCGCTCCCGGATTTCGCGGAGTTGCTGAATGCAGGCTTCAATATCGTAATCGTGTGCTTCGATGATACAGCGTGCGATTTCCACGGACTGTTCTGCGGCGTAAACTCCGGAATTTTCTTCCAGATAACTGAAAACGACATTATAGATGCCCGGAGTTTTGGTTTCCCTGGTGCGGCCGAAACCGGTATCCATCCCTGCAAGGGTCTGAATCTCCAGTGCGATGTGTTCAATGACATGGCCCATCCAGGTGCCCATTTCCACCCGCTGAAAGAAGCCACCTTCAACCCCTTCGGAACAGCGGTGTGTGATTAAGGAAGGAATCAGTTTTTCGAGCCTCGTACGGAAGCCTTCAATTTTATTGGTGGGCAAATGCTCTACTTCTTCCAGATCCAGCCGCATCTGGATGAGTTTTTTCCGGCGGATGCTCCAAATATTCGGGCCTTTTAGAACCTGTATTTTTTCAATTTTCATAACGTAAATGTGTAAGGTGACTGATGTATGAAAACCAAAGATAATTGAAAAACAGAATAATTCGGCATAATTTTTTACACAGACTCTGAATTATTAATAATTAAACAGCGTAAATATCAGTGATTCAGTATTATTTTTATTTGAATTAGCGCCTAAGCCTCTGATTATTTTTTTTAAATTTGCATCCTATGAAACCAGTTGGAAAATTAGTTATTATCGGTGGTGCCGTGAACAAAGGCAGTTTTGCAGAAACCGATTACGACCAGAATGTAGAAAAAAACCTCAACTTTTTTGAAAGAGGCATCCTCAGGAAAATCATCAATGAGTCCCGGCTGAAAGAGGATTCTGTAATCGAGATTATTACCACCGCTTCGCAGATTCCACAGATTGTAGGTCCGGAATATAAAAAAGCATTTGAATTTCTCGGTGCAAAAAATGTAAATATCCTTGATATCCAAAACCGTGAACAGGCCAACAGTGACGCCATTGTTGCACGAGCCAACGCGGCAGATATCGTGATGTTTACCGGAGGCGACCAGCTGAGGCTTACTTCCATCCTTGGCGGTACAAGATTCCACGACGCGATTCTCATCAAATATCAGGAGCAGGATTTTATTTATGCAGGAACTTCTGCGGGAGCCGCAGCAGCTTCTGAAAACATGATTTATCAGGGTTCGAGCAGTGAAGCACTCCTGAAAGGCGAAATAAAAACCACCCAGGGTTTAGGTTTTATAGAAAACGTTATCGTGGATACTCATTTTGTACAGCGTGGCAGAATCGGGCGACTTTTTCAGGCGGTGGTAAACAACCCGCGCACCATGGGAATTGGTCTGGGAGAAGATACCGGACTCTTTATTCACGGCGATACGATGACGGCCATTGGGTCCGGGCTTGTGATTCTGGTGGACGGCAGATTTATTAAAGATACTAATCTTACCAAGATCGACCTGGGGCAACCGATTTCCATTGATAATCTCACGGTTCATGTGATGTCGCAGAATGATTATTTCGATCTGAAGACGAAAGAACTCACCATCGTGAACTCGCAGTACAGCCCAATCCCACAGGACCGTTAAGGAATTTAAATTTTTAATTACATTCGCTCCGCTGTCCTGCTTTTGCAACCCATTAACATCCTATTCAGAAATACATGAAAATCATCATCCACGGCGGCTTCTTCTCCGAAAGCGACCAAAGCCACGAAGTAAAAGTGGCCAAACAAAATTCACTGAAAGCCATTGCTGCCAAGGCTTTTGACTATTTACAGAACCATACAGCGGAGGAGACTGCAGTATATGCAGTCTCTTTGCTGGAGGATGATACGCTTTATAACGCCGGAACCGGATCACAAATCCAGAGCGACGGGAAAATCAGGATGAGTGCGTCGCTGATGAATGGTGAAAACCAGAAGTTCTCCGGCGTCATCAATATTGAAAATGTAAAAAATCCGATTCAGGTCGCCAGGGCTCTGATGAAAGAAAACGACCGGGTTTTAGGCGGAACCGGCGCAAAAACTTACGCTACGGCCAATGGATTTGAGGACTACTCGACTGAAATTCCGCAACGCAGAAAAGAATATGAAGCGAAAGTGGAAAACGGCGGGAAAGGCACTGTTGGCTGCGTGGCACTCGACCGGGATGGTCATTTGGCAGCAGCAACGTCCACGGGAGGCAAAGGTTTTGAAATCGTTGGCCGAATTTCCGATTCTGCAACGGTAGCCGGTAATTATGCCAACAGATACTGCGCGGTAAGCTGTACCGGAGTTGGTGAAGATATCGTGAGCAACGCCACTGCCGCGAAGATTGTAACCCGCGTCACTGACGGAATGAACCTTGAAGAGGCTTTTGAAAAGACTTTTGCTGAATTAAAAGAAATCGACGGGTTTGCCGGAGCCATCGCCATCGACCGAAACGGAAACTTCTTTCACCGGGATTCGCATCCAACCATGGTTTTTGCCAGCTTCGACGGATCAACGTTCGAGGTCTTCGATTAAAATAAAAAAACTGTCCCATTTCCGGGACAGTTTCTCTTCGTATTAAATTATTACTGCAAAGCTTATTTTGTTTCAATCGCTGCCTGCGCGGCTGCCAATCTTGCAATCGGTACGCGGAACGGTGAGCAGCTTACATAATCCAGACCCAGTCTGTGGCAGAATTTCACCGATTCGGGGTCACCGCCATGTTCGCCACAAATACCAACTTTAAGTTTAGGTTTCACGGATCTTCCTTTATCCACTCCGATTTTAATGAGTTCCCCAACACCGCTTTGGTCGATAGATACAAACGGATCTTCAGGAAGCAGTTTCAGATCAAGATATTTTGGCAAGAATCCGCCGATATCATCTCTGGAGAATCCGAAAGACATCTGGGTAAGGTCATTGGTTCCGAAACTGAAGAAATCTGCTACTGTAGCCAGGGAATCCCCTTTCAGTGCGGCACGCGGCGTTTCGATCATGGTTCCGTAAAGGAAATTGATTTCTTTTACACCCAGGTGTTTGCAAACTTCATCATAAACTCTGTCGACGATTTCTTTCTGGTGACGCAATTCGTGACGCCCCATTACCACAGGAATCATAATTTCAGGGTAGGCTTTTTTACCTTCTTTCTGAAGTTCAGCTGCAGATTCCAGGATGGCGCGAACCTGCATCTCGGTAATTTCCGGATAAGAAACTCCCAAACGTACTCCGCGGTGACCCAGCATCGGGTTGTTTTCGTGAAGTGCCAGGATTCTGCGGTTCAGCACACTCATTCTTACGCCAAGTTCGCGGCTCAGTTCCTGTAATTTTTCTTTGTCGTGAGGAACGAACTCGTGTAAAGGCGGATCGAGCAGGCGGATGGTGACAGGATTTCCGTTCATCACCTCCAAAGTTGCTTTGATGTCTTTTTTAACAAATTTGAAGAGTTCATTCAATGCAGTTTTTCTTTCTGCCACTGTGGTACTCATAATCATTTTTCTGAGGAGGAATAAAGGTTTTTCACTTCCTTCCCCGTAGAACATATGCTCTGTACGGAAGAGGCCAATTCCTTCTGCACCGAAATACGATGCCTGCTGTGCATCTTTTGGTGTATCTGCATTGGTTCTAACGCCTAATTTTTTAGCTTTATCCACCAACGTCATCAGAACTTTGTACGATGCGTTCTGGTTAAGATCGGTATTTGAAAGCTGCAGCACGCCCTCGTAAGCCAGACCGGTGGTTCCGTTCAGGGTAAGCCATTCGCCTTCGTGAATTTTTTTGCCCGTATTGGTTACAAAATATTTTTCTTTTTCGTGAATTTCAATGTCGGAACAACCTACGATACAGCACTTACCCCAACCTCTGGCTACCAAAGCTGCATGAGAAGTCATACCGCCTTTTGTTGTAAGAATCGCCTGCGATTTGTGCATGCCATCGACATCTTCAGGAGAGGTTTCTTCCCGTACGAGAATTACTTTTTCGCCTTTAAGTCCCCATTCCACTGCTTCTTCTGAGGAAAAGACCACCCGTCCTGTAGCACCACCGGGGCCGGCAGGAAGACCTTTTGCAATCGGTTTGTTTTTCTTCTCTTCTTCGGGATCAATCATCGGTAAAAGCAACTCGATCAACTGATTCGGAGCTACCCGCATTACTGCAGTATCCGCATCGATGAGTTTTTCTTTGTACATGTCGGCAGCCATCTTCACTGCTGCTACCCCATTACGTTTACCTACGCGGCACTGAAGCATATACAGCGTTCCTTTCTCGATGGTAAATTCAATATCCTGCATGTCTCTGTAATGTTTTTCCAGACGTTTCTGAATTTCATTCAGTTCTTTATACTGCGCAGGCATTAATTTTTCTAAAGTCGTTAAATCTTTTGAATGGTCATTCTTTGAAGAATTATTGATTGGCGCTGGCGTACGGATCCCCGCAACCACGTCTTCACCCTGTGCATTCACCAAATATTCACCATAGAAATGGTTGTCGCCGTTTCCGGGGTTTCTTGTAAAGGCTACGCCGGTACAGCTGTTGTCGCCCATGTTTCCGAACACCATGGCCTGTACGTTTACCGCTGTTCCCCAATCATCGGGAATTCTCTCAATTTTTCGGTATTCGATGGCCCGTTTACCGTTCCAGGAGGCGAATACAGCGCCTACACCGCCCATCAACTGATCCCATGGATCTTCAGGGAATTCAACTTTAAGGTATTTTTTAGTTAAGGCTTTGAATTCTTTTACAAGTTTTTTAAGGTCTGCCGCAGAGATTTCGGTGTCGAGCTCTACGCCTCTTTCTTTTTTAAGGTCGCCTAACCTTTCATCCATAATCTTACGGATTCCTTTGCCTTTAGCAGGTTCCATACCGCCTGCTTTTTCAATTACTACATCGGCATACATCATTACGAGTCTTCTGTAGGCATCGTAAGCAAATCTTTCGTCGCCGGTCACTTCAATTAAACCTTTCACGGTTTCGTCGTTCAGACCGATATTAAGGACGGTATCCATCATTCCGGGCATTGATCTTCTGGCTCCGGAACGTACGGACATGAGTAAAGGATCTTTTACGTCACCAAATTTTTTGCCCATAAGTTTTTCAACATCTGCAAGGGCATCTTTTATCTGTTTTTCGAGATGGGCAGGATATGTTCTGTTGTGGTTATAAAAATAAGTACACACTTCAGTGGTTACGGTGAATCCGGGAGGAACCGGCAGTTTAAGATCTTTGTGCCCCGCCATTTCAGCAAGGTTCGCACCTTTACCTCCGAGAAGGTTTTTCATCGATTCGTTACCGTCTGCTTTTCCTCCTCCGAAGGAATAAACATACTTGTCTTTAATGTTGCTGACACCGTTTTCTGCAATGGGATTTTTCACTGATTGTTTCCCGTTTGCTTTTCCTCCGTCTACGGAGTACACTTGCTGTTCTGCTTTGGCTTTGGTAGTCATAATATGTTAATTTTTAGTTATTTCCTTTAAAAACACAAGTAAATTTACGCAGAACCTGAAGTTAAAAACAAGATATCAGTGTGACAATTATCAATATTGACAAATTTCATATCCATACAAAATTCATTTAATTCATGAAAAGAAAAAAGAATTGCATCATTTTTGTACCCACGCAAAGCAGAATATTAAAAAGAAAATTATGAAAACTTTATTTGCAGTCGCTATTTTGGGAACTTTATCATTTGCAAGCTGTGCCCAGAAAGAAGAAAAACGGGAAGAATATAAAGACTCACACAGCGTAGAGGAACGAAGAAATGCCGGAGTAGATTCCGCCGCATTTGAAAATGAAGCCCAAAAGGAGGATTCCCTGAAAGCAGAATAAAAAAAATGCGTCAGTTGACGCATTTTATTACTTTAGTAATTGAAGAGTACGGAACCCCAGGTAAATCCGCTACCAAATGAGGAGAGGAGTACCAAATCTCCTTTTTTTACTTTACCCTGCTCTATCGCTTCGCTCAGCGCAATTGGAATCGATGCAGCGGTGGTATTGCCGTATTTCTGAATATTATTGAACACCTTATTATCCGGAAGACCCATTTTATTCTGTACAAACTGTGCGATGCGCAGGTTGGCCTGGTGCGGAATAAACATATCCAGATCATCCACCGTTTTACCGGCAGATTCCAGAGCCTCCATCATGGTTTCCGGGAATCTTGTTACTGCGTGTTTGAAAACGAAATTTCCGTTCATCACAGGATATACTTCAGCATCGGTTACATTTTCAGGTTCCAGACGCATTCTGTCGCTCCAGCCGTATTTGGATCCAGGGAATTTGGTGCAGAGTTCATCCGCATACTTCCCTTCGGAATGCATGTTGAATGCCAGTACATCCCCTGCTTTCTCATCTTCAGAAGCAGAAAGAATTACAGCCCCTGCTCCGTCACCGAAAATTACAGAAACTCCTCTACCGGCATCAGAAAAATCGAGTCCGAAAGAATGCACTTCTGCACCCACCACAAGAATATTTTTATAGGTTTTCGATTTAATAAAAGCATTGGCCACGCTCATCGCATATACAAACCCCGAACACTGGTTTCTTACATCCAACGCTCCAACGGTGTTGCAGCCCAGCATTTCCTGAAGCAAAACCCCACAGCCAGGGAAATAATAATCCGGTGAAAGCGTAGCAAAAACAATATAATCGATGTCTTTTGCAGTGAGTCCGGCCATTTTCAAGGCTTTTTCTGAAGCTTTAAAAGCTAAAAATGCCGTAGTCTCATCGGCATCGTTCCGGTTTTTGCGGTGGTGGCGTTCTTTGATGCCTGTGCGTTCTGTAATCCACTCGTCACTGGTGGTCATCAGTTTCGAGAGGTCGTCGTTTGTTACTATGTTTTCAGGTACATAATGTCCTATTCCTTTGATAATGCTTTTCGTCATGACGATTAAAAAATTTATACAAATATAAATTTTATTTAAGGAATCGGAAATCTTTAATACCAACTGAAAATAATCATTAAATTTGTTGAATGCCTATAGAAATAATTTACCGTAAGGAGCACTGCGAATGGATTGATGTGGAAGCTCCAACCCAGGAGGATCTTAATTTTCTTCATGAAAGATATGATATCAATACGCTGCTTCTGGAGGATACAATTGATCCGAACCACCTGCCGAAATTTGAACAGGACAATGGCGTGAAATTTTTTCTGATGCGTGAAAACACTGAACTGGAGCGCACGAACCTTAATACCATCAGCGATATTTCTACGAAACTCGGGATTTTCATGTTCCAGCACATTATCATTACCGTTCACCGGATGAAAAACAGAAGTGTTTATGAATTTAAAAAAGAAATTCTCCTTCCGGAGCATGAAAGCATCAGTACGGATACCATTGCGCTGAAACTGGCTCTAAAAGTGATGAAATCGTTCGATGAAGAATCGCAGAACCTTTTGGAAACGATGGACAATATTGAAAATGAAATATTTCTCAAGACGACCAACCATTCCAACCAAATCCGCAGACTTTATAAACTGAAAAGAAAATCGGGTCTGAATGCCAGAATCCTGAATATTTCTGCGGACTGGATTGATAAATTTAAAACCCTAAAGTTGAGTGATGCTGAAATAAGCGACCTGAAAGACAAACACAAAGATGTAATCGCCGATTTTGAGCATTTGAATGCCCAAGTTACGAACCTTATATCAATGTTTCTGGCCATGAGCGACCAGAAGGCCAACCAGGTTATGAAAGTGCTGGCTATTTATTCCATGTATTTCTTCCCGATTACGTTTATCGCAGGAATCTACGGAATGAATTTCGAAAACATGCCGGAACTTCACCAGCCTTTGGGGTATTTTATGACGTTGGGATTAATGGCCTTTATTACGCTGCTCACTTTTATTTACGTAAGAAGAAAGGGGTGGTAGGTTTTTAGAAATCGAAGTACGTATAAAATAAAAATCCCGGCTTTTTACAGTCGGGATTTATTTTTAAAAATGATTTTTTAGAAGCTCAGGACTCTTACATCAATTCTTCTGTTCTGTGCTTTACACTCGTCGGTATCGTTAGCCTCGCAAACCGGGAAGAGCGGTCCGTAACCTTCGGCTTCAACCCTGTCGCCAGCAATTCCCAATTCGAGTAATTTCAATCGGGCAGTCTGTGCGCGAAGGCTGGAGAGTTTCATGTTGGTATCTGAATTACCTGTATTATCTGTATAACCTCCGAGTTTAACTCTAACATTGGGATAAGCATTCAGGATTTCCGCAAGATTGGTCAACTGGGCTTCAGAACCCGGCTTCAAATCGCTGCTTCCGCTTTGGAAATGAAGATTTTCGATGGTGAACCATGTGTTCGGATCCAATAAAGCCTGATCTTTAAGTTTAATACCGTTATACAGCGCATAAATCTGACTGTTCTGACCCATTAAGATGGATTTATCGGTAAATTTTACTTCCTGAATATTTCCTGTGTCATATACATAATCACCATCAGCATTTAAGCCTCCCGTAACTTCCTGTGGTGTAGCAGAAGTTCCTGCATCCATACCCGGCGTTTCTGTCGCAAAGGTGGTTATTCCCATCATTTTATTGAGCGATTCCAGCTTTTCTTTTCTGTTATTTTCAATTTTATCTTTATGCATAATGGCTAAAGTCGGTGCAATAACCAAAGAAACAATCGACATCAATTTGATCAGGATATTCATCGAAGGCCCTGAAGTATCTTTGAAAGGATCACCAACAGTATCTCCTGTTACGGAAGCTTTGTGCGGTTCAGAACCTTTATAGAAGGTTTTACCGTTAATATCCACTCCTTTTTCGAAGGATTTCTTTGCGTTATCCCAGGCGCCTCCGGCATTATTCTGGAACATTCCCATTAATACACCTGAAACAGTAGCTCCTGCAAGGAAACCACCCAACACCTCAGGGCCGAAAATAAATCCTACCAAAAGCGGAGAAACCAAAGCGATTGCGCCAGGTAACAACATTTTTTTGATTGATGCATCTGTAGAAATGGCTACGCATTTTTCGTATTCCGGGGTTGCTTTACCTTCAAGAATTCCAGGAATCTCGCGGAACTGACGGCGAACTTCTTCTACCATCGCCATTGCTGCTTCTCCCACGGCTTTTATTGCCAAAGAAGAAAAGATAAACGGAATCATAGCACCCACAAATAAACCTGCTAAAACATCGGCTCTGTAAATATCAATCCCATCAATCCCTGCAATTCCCACGAACGCTGCGAACAGCGCCAGTGCCGTTAAAGCCGCTGAAGCAATGGCAAAACCTTTTCCTGTTGCGGCAGTTGTATTTCCTACGGCATCTAAAATATCTGTTTTTTCACGAACTTCTTTGGGTAATTCGCTCATTTCTGCAATTCCACCGGCATTATCAGCTATCGGCCCGAACGCGTCAATCGCAAGCTGCATCGCAGTCGTTGCCATCATTCCTGCTGCTGCAATCGCAACACCGTACAGTCCGGCACAAAGATAAGAACCATAAATACCACCTGCTAAAACCAGGATCGGTAAAAGTGTAGATTCCATACCGACAGCAAGTCCGCCAATGATGTTGGTTGCATGTCCGGTTGAAGATTGTTTTACAATGCTTTTTACGGGTCTTTTACCCATTGCGGTGTAATATTCTGTAATGATACTCATTAAAGTTCCTACAACCAGACCTACGATGATTGCTCCGAACACACCCATTTTGGTGAACTCGTGGCCTCTTAATGTCATGGTTTCCGGCAACAGATAATTTACAAGGAAATAAGAAGCGATGGCAGTAAGTACAATACTGCCCCAGTTGCCCATATTTAGAGCATTCTGTACGGGCGCTGTATCTAATTCTGCCGTTTCACTTATTTTCACGAATAAAGTTCCTACCATAGAGAAAATAATTCCGATTCCGGCGATCAGCATGGGTAATAAGATTGGTGCGAATCCTCCGAAAAGATCCGGAGACACGGTTTCGTTACCCAAAACCATGGTGGCTAAAACAGTTGCCACATAAGAACCGAATAAATCGGCGCCCATCCCGGCCACATCACCTACATTATCTCCAACGTTATCTGCGATTGTTGCTGGGTTTCTTGGGTCATCTTCCGGAATTCCGGCTTCAACTTTACCTACCAAATCAGCACCCACATCGGCAGCTTTGGTATAAATTCCGCCACCTACTCTTGCGAATAGAGCGATGGATTCGGCACCCAGAGAAAAACCGGTAAGGATTTCGATCGCTTTTTCCATTTCATGGGTATTAGCGGCTGCATCCGGTGCAAAAATCTGCTTGATGATTAAATATAAGGCGCCCAATCCTAAAACTGCTAACCCTGCAACTCCCATTCCCATAACAGAACCTCCGGTGAAAGATACTTTCAGGGCTTTTGAGAGTGATGTTTTCGCTGCTTCTGCAGTTCTTACGTTGGATTTGGTAGCGATTTTCATTCCGATGAAACCCGCCAAAGCAGAAAGCACCGCTCCGAAAACAAATGCAAGACCAATGCTCCAGTGCGAATTGGCATTACCAGCTCCCATCAAAGCGAGCAAAATAGCAACAATAACCACGAAATACATCATGATTTTGTATTCTGCTTTAAGGAACGCCATTGCGCCATCGGCAATGTGCCCACTAATTTCCTTCATCCTGTCGTTACCTGCATTCTGTTTACTTACCCAGTTACTCTGGATAAAAGTGTAGATTAAAGCAATAATACCAAAGATGGGTACTAAAATAAATAAATTCATAGGTTATTTTTTGATGTTAACATTTTATTAAATAAAACATAAACCGAAAATACACAATTTATTTGAAAATCTTAACTAAAGTTAAAAATAAAAAAAGACAGATGTACACACACCTGTCTCGTTATTTTATTGAAATTTAGAGGGGCTTAGCCGCCAAACTTGTTTGCATAATCTTTTTGTGAAGCTTTAATTACACTTCTGGCATGATCTGCACCATATACCTCCTGAATTCTACATTTTGCAGGTTCATCCGGAAGATTTTTATACGTTAAGAAATAGTGCATCAGCCGCTTTACTTCTGCCTGTGGTAATTCTGTAATATCCCGGAAATGCCCAAACGCATGATCTCCTTTCATCACTGCAACGATTTTATCATCAGCTTCGCCTTTATCGATCATCTTGAATCCACCGATTGGGATTGCCTCCATCAGCATTCCGCCGGCGTGGATGTTGTGTGAACTCAGTACACAGATATCCAACGGGTCGAGGTCACCGGTTTCTACATCATCTGCGCCACTTTCAATCGCCAGTTTAAGGACTTCATCATGACAATACGTTCTCGGGATAAATCCGTACAGTGCAGGAATAATGTTGGAGAACTGCTGCGGACGGTCAACTTTAAGGTAACCGCTCTGCTTGTCGATTTCATATTTAATGGTATCACTCGGTACAATTTCCACAAAAACATTTACAACATTAGGTACCTCTGCTCCTGCTGAAATCCCGTGCCAAGGATGTGCTTTAAAATTTGGTATCATTTATTTATTTTAATTTACAATTAGGTTTTCTTTTCTTAAGTCTTCAATACTTTCTGCAATGAAATCTTTTTCGTTCATATAATTCATGAGAAAAACGGTTTTAAACTCATCCAGCGTCGCATTCTCGCTGAGATTTTCGTAGGTCGTATGTATTAACCGGAGAACATTATTTTTGCAGTTTACGATATTTTTCCAGGTGTTTTTGGTAAGATAAAGCTGTTGCGAGGCATTATAATCGAATTCTTCATTAATGGTTTTTTCAATAAGGAACACATATTCATGCGGTGCTAAACTTTTGTCGAATTTTGTCACCAGATTTGCCGGTTTCAGGCGTTCCAGAAACAAAGTAAGCCTTTCGTAAGCATGCACGCGCTGTTCTGAATTTCCTTTTACCGTAAGTAGTTTAATTTCCTGATTTTTGAGTTTAATGTAGCTGAAAACAAACTGTCTGATAAAAACCAGGAAAGGTAAAGCCAGCAAAAACGCAAACGCGTAAGGAAAATAGGGCGAATCGATCATAAAGAATATTAGGCTGCAAAATTACTAATTATTTGCTACTTCCTGAAGAAGTTTATCACTAAATCTTTTCTGGAGTTCTGAATGACTGGGTAAGGGTGCAATTCTGGCCTGAAACCTCTGAAAAACTCTTCAACTGCGGGAATTTCGCTGCCTTCAAAATCAAAAATCCTGTTTTCAGCGTAATTTTTAATCGCCTGGTCGATTAAAACCGATGCACCCGAAAGTTTTACAAAGTTTTTATCGTTAAATGTTCCCAAAAGTGTGGCTGAGGAACCGGACAGGTGAACAGCAATTAAATTCACAAGTTTTGAATGATACATGAAACCATAAAATTTAAGTGAATCTATCCTGTGAAACTCCTCAAAGATCCTTAAGAACTCTGTAAGATCTTTCTGCTTGTCAACACCCAACATATTTTCCTTAACAAAAGAAGCAGCATCTGAAAAGTCGATATCTTCTATCACCAAAGCGTTTTCCAGAACTTCCTGATCCAATCTCAGTTTCCTTTTTCTTTTAGGAGAATATCTTTTGTGAATGTTGGCATACAAATCTTTGGGGATTAAAAAATTTTTTCTTTGAACTAAAGATCTGCTGAAAGAATTCTTATCATTAAAGGCATAATACCAGATTCTAAATTTTTTCTCTAAAAATTCCAAAAACTGATCATTAATTTCTAATGAGTCGGAATTTGAAAAAACACCGAGTTGCTGACAGAGTTTCGGATTTACAATAAACTTGATGCCCATTTTCTTTATGTAGGGCAAAGGCATTACGGCATCGTAATCATTATAAACCAGTAAATCCCACTTTTTTTTTGCGGTAATATCAAGATAGGTGCGTTCTGCATAACATTTATACTGTGCAGCATTCATCAGGCAATCATTATACTTAGCAAAATCGATATCGCTATACTTTACCAATCTAATCATAATATATTTTCGTCGGCAAAACTGAAATAAGAATGTTGAGAAATAATCAAATGATCCAACAGCTGAATGTTGAGAATTTTACCGGCTTCAGCGATCTGTTTTGTAATTTTCAGGTCATCCTGGCTTGGTTTCAGGTTTCCGGAAGGATGGTTGTGGGCGATGGCAATTCCCGTTGCAAAATGCTCCAGCGCGGTTTTAAAAAGAATTCTGAGGTCAACTACAGACTGGTTGATGCCGCCTGAAGATAATTTAGATTTTCCCAAAATCCTGTTATTCTGATTGAGAAATACGGCCCAAAATTCCTCTGTCTGAAGATCGGAAAGATAAGGGTGCAAAACTTTGTAAAAATCCTTACTGTCGCGGATCTGAATTTTTTCCGGTACTTCCTGTGCTGCACGCCTGCGACCTATTTCCAGGGCTGCTGCGATAGAGATTGCCTTGGCTTCGCCTATGCCTTTAAATTTCATTAAATCCGAGAGGGAAAGCAGCGATAAGTTATGCCAATTGTTTCCTACTGAGTGCAGAATTTTTCTACCCAGTTCCACCGCCGAATCTTCGCGGTTTCCGCTGCCCATGATGATCGCAAGAAGTTCGGCATCAGAAAGCGAATTTTTGCCTTTCAGCAGAAACTTTTCTCTGGGTCTGTCGTCTGCAGCCAAAAATTTGATGGACATACTCGATTAATTTTAAGAAGTATGAATAACTAATTTTTAAAGTTAGCAAATTTTATAGAAATACAAGAAACGCTAATAAATGATCTGCCCATCTTTCATCACC
>JAHRWY010000088.1:0-14266 GCA_019104935.1 Kaistella sp. | reverse complement strand
CCAGTCCCAAACCTAATCCTAAAAACAGTTTTTTAGTCAATTTCATAAAGTCGTTTTTTTAATCGTTTATATTTTTATTTCAATAATACCATTTTTTCAACTGCGGTTGCGCTGCCTTTGCATTTATCCTGATTCTGGCTTTTTGCAAAGATCTTAAAAATATAGGTGCCTTTTCCAACTGCGTCTCCAAAATCATCGTTCCCATCCCATTCAATCGCAGTTTTCGGTGTGCGGAAACCCTGAAAGAACGGCTCTGCGGTAACAGTTGTACTGATGGTTTTTACCAGTTTACCGGTGATGGTGTATATCTGCACATTCACATCCAGCATATCGTCGCAATTGTGTTCAAACTGAACGTAAGTCTTATTGGTAAATGGATTAGGCCAGTTTAAGAGTTTGTTAACAATTAAATTTTGGTTGGATTCATCCTTAACTATAAAGTTTAACGTTTCGGTTGTTGAATTATTGTTGATGTCCCAAACTTTAAAGGTCAGCTGATGCGGTCCAGGTGCTAAATTACGGAAAGGATAGGTAACATTTCCTTTCTGGTAATCTGCTAAAGAGGTATTCACACAGCCGTTTCCATCGCCTGAAAAATAGAAATCATTTAGAACAACGGTGTCAATAATTTTTCCATCGAGGATTACGGTAATGTCGTGTCCGATTCCCGAGCCTGTCGAGTTAATTCCTTTGTCATCTGTTACACAGGCTAAAAGTGTTGGGTTTTGATCGGTGATTCCACCATCGGCAAAGTTCGTATTGTTCATATAGACTTTTACCTTGGGAGGCTCATTATCATTAATACCATCGGGATTTATTCCGCCAATTTTCTGCGTCTGATTGTTGAAAACATCGAAAACTTTATTGTCTGCATACGCTAAGATTCTACCGTTTCCTACTTCGTAATTAATGTCTTTCGGGACATAAAATTCTACGGTAAAGACTCCGTTTACCGCCTGACCTGAGGATTTTACGATAGGTCCGTTTTCTTCGGTATAATTAAGGACGGGATTCATTTTTGGTTCACTGTCGTTATTCAGAGTCTTTTTGCTGAGTCTTTTATCGAAGATATTAATAGCAACCCTGCCGTTGAATGAGGTGTCTAAAGTTCCGTCGGCTTTGTTAATATGGCCTTTTACCTTTACGAAATCCAGTGCACGAAGCTGCCCGGGAACAGGGGATTCAATTTCATCAATGTTAAGGAGTCTTTTTGGGCGGCTTAGTTTTGTTGCCGGATCCCCCAGAAGATTCACCTTTAAGTGATCACTATGGGTACCTTTTTCAATTTTAGCTTTTAAAAAAGCATCACCTACCGAAATGAAATCATCATTTACGAGTTCAAACAGATGCCGGGTAAAAATAGTGGTAAATTCCTCGCCATAGCCTACACCGATTGCACGGCTGGAGGTAAGCATCATCGAAGCGCCCCCTTGTTTTGATTTTATGACCTGCTCGCCAGCCGAGAAAGTCGCCGGATCGTCCCACAAAGTAAATTCGCAGGTAATCGTAGAAACAAGTGGGAGGCGCGAATATACTGCGTTATAATTGTTAAAATTCTGAATCATATCGATCGTTAGCACACGCTCCTGCGCCCAACCGTTGATCCCGCCATGCCCAAAGTAAAAGAGATAAAGGCTGTTCCCGACATCGTTGGAAATCGCCTGATTGACCTGCGGATACCGCTGTCCGCCGGCTGATGTCTGCGCGGTAAATGAATCCAGATATAATTTCCTGATGTTGTATTCTTTCCTTAGATTTCCGTTTTCAAAAACGTTCACCAAAGAAGCATTCATGGTGTTGTGGAACGGGAGGAGGTTGTCGGCATCATCATCCACAACAAAATCCATTTTCATGCGCCATTCACCGAAAGGGGTCGACTGGCCAGGAAGTGCATTATTATAAGCCAGCGCTTTGTCGATTAGAAGTTTAGCTTCGGATACATTGCCGGCCGGCAACCTTCCGACCGGAAAATTGGGAAGAGTAGAAGATAAACGGATGGCGGTCATACTCTGCGGCGAAGTCATGGTAAAATAATCGTCTGATACAAAAGAATCTGCATAATTCCCGCTTTCCTCACTTTGAAAAGAGGGTACAATATCGGCTCCCGGATGATTGATCCCACGGAAATCATAAGAAGTATCGCCCAGAATGAAAAGATATTTCAATTTTCCGGTAGGGGTATTGAGCTTTGTCGCAAAATCCCTGATGGCTGTAATATCTTTGTTCCCGCTGCTGAATTCGTTGTAAATCTTATTTACATCAACCACGGCAACATTGAATTTATCCTGATAATAGTTGGCGAGTCTTTGTGCGTTGCCCAACATTTCGGGTGAAGAAATCATTAAATAATCAATGTTCTGTAACCCGGAGAGATCCTGGTTTTCAATTTTACCTACAAATGCCGGTGCAAACGCTTCACTGCTTTTAAAGGCAACAAATTCGTTCACAAAAGTATTGCTGCTGGCGATGTATCCAAAACTGAACGTGCTGTTGCCGCCGGCTTTGTTTACTTTTTTGGTCACATTGGTAATGTCTGAAACCTCCCAAACCTGCTCTAATGAACCGGCATCAGATATACTGAAAGTGTAGTTTGTTCCGCTGCCCTCGGCAATAGAGTAGCTGCGGAAATTCATCTGCGTATTATTGAATTTCAAGTCTTCTTTGTACTGCACTTCAGCATAATCGAAATAAAACTTCCCGTTCGGATTGCTGGAGGTATCGGGACTGTAATTGAAAGTAAGCTGACTGCCCTGTAAATTGGTAAGTGTTCCTGTATAAACAATCGGAATGTATTCTTTTTTGTCGGCAGGAGAAATAGTATAATTGTACGGACTCTGACTATTGAGATTTACAGTAATTTTATTTCCCGAAGATAGGTAACCGATATATCTGCTGCGGTATTTAATGATATCCGTGGGCTGTATGGGTGATCTTGTGGTGAATGTAACTGCTTTGTTTTCGGTAATGGCATCGCCGGTCCAGATGCGGCCGATTTTCATTAAATTGAACTTTTCCTCATTAATAAACTGGTAATCATCATAACGGGTAATGGCATCAGCAGTTACGGGCGTATCTGTTTCCAGAATTCTTTTTCCGGGTCCCAAATCGAAATTGATAAAATAAAACGCAAAATCACTGTAGATATTGATGAAGTTTGCCGAAGTGTCAGTTCGGGTTTCAATCCGCCTGTTGCCACTACCATCTGTATTGCCCTGTGTTTTATATACGTTGTATCCGTGTGGACCCTGGGCGTAGAAAAGCGCATAATCTTCCTCATTCCAGGTTCCATCGTCCTGGCCTACAACCTGTATGGCGTTTTCCTGTAAGGCAGAATATCTGGTGTCGAGATTGTGCTCGGGCAGCATCAAACCACCATTACCATAAATTCTGAAGTTTTTCGGATTAATATTGGAAGGGTTGATGCCGTTATCGCGCAAAAATTTCGAGGTAATTTTAAAAACGCCTGATTTATCAACCTTTATTTTATAAAATGTTCCAGTTTTTAAAGGATTTTCGGTGGTGCCCACTTTTCCTGAAAATAAAGGGTTGGGTTCCGGTGCGCCGCCGTTCACGATACTAAAAGACGAAAGTCTGTAAAGATTTCCATTTTCGGTTTTTAGCGCAGCGACTCTGATATTTATTGTTTTTTCGTTGGTATACGGATTGGTAAAATCACTTATTTCAGTTTCTTCCCGGGCAGGAATGTCCGATGGACTGATTTCAAAAAGTTCTTTAGGGGTGATTTTCTCCCAGACAAAATTGGTAACTTTCTGATTCATGCCAGAATATTTCATGGTAGACCGGAAATAGACCGAACTTTCCTCAAAAGCAAAACCCTCATTCTTAAAAAAAGGAACCGTAACCTGATAACTTCCAAAATCGATCACTTTATTGCCTTCCCACTGTAATTTCACAGTTTGAGAAAAACCAATTGAAAAAAATAATATAAATAGTAGAATAAAAATGCGTTTCATCAGGTGTTAAGTTTCAGAATTACAAATTAAACGAAAAATAATAAATAACGATATATGCAATAAAGTTAATTTGTTAACGTTTTCTAAAAAAAATCAATCTATAATTTGGGTTATTAAATAATTTCATTTTTCTTTGTACTTTGAAAATATCTATATCAACTATGAATAAACTAAAGTTGTTTACATTAATAGCGTTAAGCTCTACACTTTTTATGATCAGTTGCGGCGGAGGCGGTAACAGCAAAAAAGGCGGTGGTACAAAACGTTTTACCAGTAAAACAGGATGGAAGCCAAATGATCAGAAAGGATGGTTTTTCACCGGAAAACAACAAAAACAGAAAGGATGGCCGGGAATGGTATATGTAGAAGGCGGAACTTTTACCATGGGCTTGGTGAAAGATGATGTAATGCACGACTGGAACAATACGCCCAGAAGAATGCAGGTGAGCGCATTTTTTATCGGCGAAACAGAAATTACAAACTACGAATACAGAGAATATGTAACGTGGCTGAAATATGTTTTCCCACCATCAGATCCTAGTTTTAAAGAGATTTACAAGGGAGCTCTTCCCGATACTTTAGTTTGGAATAATGAACTTTCAAGAAACGATTTTGCTGAAACCTATTTCCGCAGTCCGGAATTTGATTACTATCCGGTAGTAGGAGTTTCATGGCTTCAGGCTTCAAGATACTGTGACTGGCTTACTGACAGAGCGAACGAAAAAGCTTTGATGGAGCAAGGGGTAATCTCAAAAGATTTCTATACCAACGATGCTAACAACCAGGGAGCAAATGCCTTCAACCTCGATAAATTCAAAGGGAATGATCCTGAAATGGAAGCTTATATCAATAAAGAAAGATTAAAGCAGAAATCAGGAATAAAGACCTCTAACGAAAGAATTCTTGCGGCAAACCGTAATGCTACAGCAGGTGTTGTTGAAAAATTTCGTCTTCCTACAGAAGTGGAATGGGAATTCGCAGCACTGGGAATGCAGAAAGAAAGAGAATATAACCTGTATACCAATAAGCAGCCGGAAATTCAGCAGCTGAAAGGTAAAAAAGGCAGAGACAGAGGAATGTATCTGGAAAACTTCAAGCAGGGCAGAGGTGATTATTCAGGGGTAGCAGGTTGGAAAAACGACGGTTCACCAACGACAGCCGACGTAAAACAGTATCCTTCCAATAATTTAGGAATCTACGGTATGTTCGGTAACGTTGCAGAATGGACTGCCGATGTTTACAGACCGATCATTGATGACGAAGCCAGCGATTTTAACTATTACAGAGGGAACGTTGCCAAAGAAGTGGTGAAAAATCAAGACGGAACTTTCAAAAAAGTAGAGGAAGCCAAGTATGATACCTTAGCTGACGGAAGACTTGTTTACAGAGGACTTCCAGGCCAGTACGAAAGAGAAGTGGTTGCCGATAACAGAAACTTCAGAGACGGGGACTTCCAGTCTTCACTCGATGCAGGTTACGGTAGAGCCGAAGACAGTACCACTGCAGGATATAACATGTACAACTCTAAGCAGAAAAGATTTATTGTAGACGGAAGAGGAAGAGTGGTTTTACAAAAAGATCCGGTTTCTAGAACTACCAGAATCTCAAATGAAGTGCGTGTGATCAAAGGTGGATCATGGCTCGACGGAGCTTACTGGCTTGATCCGGGACAGAGAAGATTCCGTGACGAAGCGAAAGCTTACGGTTGGGTTGGGTTCCGTGTTGCACAGGATGCCAAGTCCAGCGGAAAAGGCAGAACCAAAAGATAATTAATCTAAAATATTTAAAAATCCTTCTGTATTTGCAGAAGGATTTTTTATTTTTGGCAAATGAATGCAGCTTCTTTCTACCCGCTTTTCCTGAAGTCCGGAAAAGTAACCATCGACAGCCGTAAAGTCGATAAAAATGATATCTTTTTCGCTTTCTCAGGCGAAAATTTCAATGCCGCCAAATCCGCGGAGGAGGCGATCACCAAAGGCGCGCTGGCTGTTATTGTTGAAGACCGGAATTTCGAAAATCGGGAAAGGAATATTTTCTTTGTTCATTCAACTTTAGCGTTTTTGCAGGAGCTTGCATCGTATCACCGCAATCATATCAAAATACCCATCATCGCACTTACAGGCAGCAACGGCAAAACCACAACCAAAGAGATTATTCATGCGGTTCTGTCTCAGAAATATAAAGTTCAGTACACTTTCGGGAATCTCAATAATCACATCGGGGTGCCGCTTACCCTACTTTCTATAAAGCCGGAACATGAACTGGCTGTGGTAGAAATGGGAGCAAACCATCAGAAAGAGATTGAACTGCTGTGTAAAATCGCACAGCCCAACTACGGCTATATCACCAATTTCGGGAAAGCCCATCTCGAAGGTTTCGGTGGATTTGAAGGAGTTATTAAAGGTAAATCGGAACTGTACGATTATCTAAAAACTGCTGGACAAACAATTCTCGTCAACGAAAACGATCCTATCCAGACGGAAAAAACTGCAGACTATTCTCCGAAAATAACTTTCGGCAAAGAAAATTCCGATTATTATTTTGAAGAATTTTCTAAGAATCATTTCGTTGGATTAAGTTTTAAAGAAGATAAAGCGCAATCCAAACTCACCGGAAGTTATAACTTTACCAATCTGTGCGCTGCTGCGAGTTTGGGATTTCATTTCGGGCTGAATTTTAATCAGATTAAAACTGCAATCGAAAATTATACGCCAACCAATATGCGCTCGCAAATTCTGGAACGTAACGGCAAAACCTTCGTTCTCGATACGTATAATGCCAATCCGAGCTCGATGGCAGAATCGCTGCGGAATTTCAGTACGTTTGAAGGTTCAAAAACGATTATTATCGGTGACATGCTGGAGCTGGGCGAAGAATCGGACGCAGAACACCAAAACATTCTCGATTTGGCTGAATCACTTGGTTTTGATGAAATTATTACAGTCGGAAAATACTTCAAAAAAGTAAATGAACATTTTGAATCGTATGAAAATTCTGAAGAACTATCTCAAGTTTTAAAAGACAGAAAAATCAAATCGAAAAATATACTCCTGAAAGCTTCGCGTGGCATCGCCTTAGAAAAAGTGCTGGAATTTATAGATTAAATCTGCTCCCAGTAGTCATTCAGGATAAGTTTAATGTTATTGAAGGTTTTAGGAAAAACTTCATTCATAATTTCGTCCTTATTCTTCCATGAAACCGCGGTAATTCCTTCTTCTGTTTGTGGTATTGGAGTTTCGTTACCTACATAATTCATTCTAAACCAATAAGTTGTCTTCAAAATTTTCTCGCCGTTTCTTTCCGTGTAAAGGTGAAATGTATTGTTGATGAATTCTTCAAGAATCAGTTCTTTGAGTCCGGTTTCTTCTTCGATTTCGCGCAGGGCAGCCTGTTCCAGCGATTCGCCTTTTTCAATTTTTCCTTTAGGTAAATCCCATCTTCCGATTCGGTGAATAAATAAAATTTCGCCGTTTTTGTTTCTTACTACGCCACCGGCTGCTTCAATTACCCGGAACATATGGGTGAAATCTTCCCAGATTTCTTCAAGATTTTCTCCGTAAACATTCAGCTCAGGGCAGGAAGTGTTTTGCAGAAGATCTACGGCAATTTCCAGGGTTGCAAATCCTTCAAACCTAAGTTTTTTATCGATCTCTTCCGGATATTTACTTAAAGTTAATTTTTTTTCATTCACGAAAACTTTATACATTTGCAACGTTTTAATCATACAAAAATATAAAAATGAATTTAGAAGGACGTAAAATTGTAGTAAATAAATCGGTTAATACACTGGTTGAAATGCTAAATAAACCTGAAGATTATAAAAACCTGATGCCCGATTCACTACAAAACTTCGAAGTTCGTGATAATGGGTTTAAATTTGGTTTGAAAGGAATGCCGGAAATTGCCCTGAAAATTGAAGAAGTAAACGACAAGGCTGTAGTGCTGAAATCTGCAAGCTCAAGTCTGGATTTTGAACTGAAAGGTTTGATGAATGCTTTAAACGAAAACCAAACTGAAGTTCAGTTGCTCTTTGAAGGAAAATTTAATCCTTTTATTAAAATGATGGTTGAAAAACCGCTGCAGAATTTTATCAACACCCTTTCCGATAATCTGGAAAAACTGTAAGGAAAAATATTATGGCTAAAAAATCCCGCAATTTTAACTTGCGGGATTTTTTATTCGTGGGTATAACTGGCGAAAGCTTCTTCCAGGCTGCCATATTTGCCCCTAAATTCATCGATATTGGTGTCCTGAATTACATTTCCTTGATGGATGAGAATCACTCGCGAACAAAGCGCTTCTACTTCCTGCATGATATGGGTGGAGAGTATCACGGTTTTTTCTTTACCTATTTCTTTAATTACGTTCCGTATTTCGATGATTTGGTTAGGATCCAGTCCATTGGTGGGCTCATCCAGAATTAAAAGATCAGGCGAGTGTAAGATGGCCTGTGCAAGCCCAACTCGCTGTTTGTAACCTTTGGAAAGCTGAGCGATTTTTTTTGATTTTTCCGGAGTAATTCCTACGAGTTCAATAACTTCATCAATTCTTTCTTTTCGAATTTTATGGAGATCAGCAACAAAATTCAGATACTCTTTTACATACATTTCCGGATAAAGCGGATTGTTTTCCGGCAGAAAACCCATGTTTTTCTTTGATTCAGTTTCGTTTTGTGTAACATCCTTGCCGTTGAAAAGTATCTCTCCTTCGTCAATTTTAAGCGCGCCGACAATTGATTTCATTAACGTTGATTTACCGGCACCATTTGGACCCAGAAGCCCGATGATTTCGCTTTTTTCGATTTCGATATTGATTCCGTTTAATGCGGTTTGGGAGCCAAATTTTTTGCTTAAGTTTATAATTTGAAGTGACATGAATAGTATTGAATTGAGTGCAAATTTAAAGAAATAAATGCAGTGGAGATTAAAAGTATGTAAACAAAAAAACCTTACAGAATATGTAAGTTGTTTTGTGAGCGCGCCAGGATTCGAATGCCGTGACCGTCCCGATTAAAATCGGGATGCGCTATCCAAGCTGGGAATTAATGAGCTGAACGATTTTCTTTTTGCTTTTCCATGATTTTATTTCAAGCTCTCTTTTGTAAGCTGCCTTTTTATCCGGGAAAGTTTCAGAATACGCGATAATCCAATCTTTGGCTCTGCTGGTAAAACCTTTATGGTCGGAAAGATGTTTCCGTAGTCTTTCATGAGGATCTTCGCCGGTATGTCCGATGTAAAAGTGGTCAATAGATTTTGAATATAGAATGTAGCAGAAATACATTTCAAGTATTTTAAAAACAAAAAAGACCGAGAAAAATCTCAGTCTTTTAAAGTGAGCGCGCCAGGATTCGAACCTGGGACCGTCTGCTTAGAAGGCAGATGCTCTATCCAGCTGAGCTACGCACCCGTTTTTGTGTTTTTCCCAAACTTTAAGACCGTTCCGATTGAATCGGAATGCTCTATCCAGCTGAGCTACGCACCCTAATAGGGTAATAAATGTAAAAATTCCCGAAGGAATTTTTTAAAAAGTCGGGGCGGCAGGATTCGAACCTGCGACCTCCTGGTCCCAAACCAGGCGCGATGACCGGACTACGCTACGCCCCGAATAATTTTTTGTGGAAGTTGCGGAGAGTAAGGGATTCGAACCCTTGGTACAGTTTCCCGTACGCTTGTTTAGCAAACAAGTCCTTTCGGCCACTCAGGCAACTCTCCAGTGCAATATTTGTAAGAGCTTCTGTTCTGTAATTGCGAGTGCAAATATAGAATAGTTTTCGATATTAACCAAAACTTTTTGCTTAATTTTTTTTGTATTTTTGAAAGATAAATTTTAAAAAATAAGATTAAAATGCGTAATTCATTATATCTCATAGGATTAAGTGTAGCTCTGGCTTCATGTGCTTCACAGCAACCCGTGAAAAAAAATTCAACAAAATCTAAAACTCCAGTACCAAAGGTAACTTCACAGGTAAAACCGCCCATGCCAACGCTTCCAAAAAAGCAAATTCAACATGAAGGCGATTACGACTTTTTTAAGGTAAACATTGGTGATATTTCTAAAAATGACAATACCATAAGTTACGGTTCTATCGTCTCCGCCAATCCAAAAGGGTATAAGGTGGTGAAAACCTTTTTCCCTTCAGTTGCTCAGAATTTCCGTCAGAAATATATTATTTTGCACTATACCGCTTTGGATGATGACAAATCGGTTACCGTGCTTACCCAGCAGTCGGTGAGTGCGCATTATCTGGTAAATAACCTTGGTGATAAGGATATTTATCAGTTGGTAGATGAAAATAAAAGATCATACCATGCAGGTATAAGTGCCTGGAGGAATGATAAAATGCTGAACGATACTTCCATCGGGATCGAAATTGTAAATCCAGGTTATGTTGCCGATGCTTCCGGAATGCGGATTTTTCCGGATTTTGATGACGCCCAGATGAAGAAAGTAGCAGCTTTGGTAAAAGATATTGCAGACCGTTACATGATAGCACCAACCAATATTTTAGCCCACTCCGATATTGCTCCCACGAGAAAATCTGATCCGGGCCCGAAATTCCCCTGGAAAAAACTCTATGATGAATATCAAATAGGCATGTGGTATGATGAAGCGACCAAACAGGAATTCTATAACCAGATTATTCCCGAAAATTATGCTGTTGAAATGAACACCGCACCATTTATTTTTAAATATAAGGCCGCGCTTAAAACACTGGGTTATGGATTAGAGCCTTCAGGAATGGTAGATGATGCGACAAAGAAAACCATAGAGGCTTTTCAGTTTCATTTCCGTCCGGAGAAGTATGATGGCGTAATGGATGCTGAAACCTGGTCAATTCTGCAGGCCTTGAACGTGAAATATCCTAACAAATAAGCCCTTCATCAGCCAATTAAAACTGTACTGCAGTCATTAAATTTAGTAATTAAACTGTTTACTGAATTGACATTCACTTATATAAGATCGGGCGGTATACAGGCGCCCTTTTTTAATTGGGAAAATGGCTGAAGCATTCGTTAAATTCAAACAAATAATCTTATCTTTTCATCAAATTTATTATATGGAAAATTTCAGAAATGAAAGCGATTTGTTGGGAACATTGCGGGTTCCGGCAAACGCATATTATGGAGTTCAAACGCAGCGTGCTATTGAAAATTTTAAAATTTCGGGACAATATCTTTCATCATATCCCCACTTTATCAAAGCGCTGGCAATGGTAAAAAAAGCGGCCGCTAAAACGAACTATGAACTTGGCTTGCTTGATGGCGATCTGTATCAAACAATTGCCGAAGTATGCGACGAACTTCTCGCAGGTAATTTGCACGACCAGTTCCCGATCGATATGATTCAGGGCGGTGCAGGAACTTCTGTAAACATGAATGCAAACGAAGTAATTGCCAACCGTGTTCTCGAAAAATTAGGAAAGGAAAAAGGAGATTATCAATTCTGTTCGCCTAATGATCATATCAATTTATCCCAGTCCACAAACGATGCATATCCTACAGCACTCAAAATGGCGCTTTTGCATATGAATCAGGATTTAGTAGAAAAACTCAAAAAAACAATTGCGGCATTCCGTGAGAAAGGGAAAGAGTTTCATGATGTGATTAAAATGGGCCGTACACAGCTTCAGGATGCAGTTCCGATGACTTTGGGTCAGGAATTCGAAGCTTTCGCAGCTACCTTAGAAGAAGATATTTCTAAACTGAACGCCAACGCCAATCTCTTTGTAGAAATCAATATGGGAGCCACCGCTATCGGTACCGGACTTAATGCACCCATGGGTTATGCCAATTTGTGTGCAAAAAATCTTGCCATGATTTCAGGTTATCCGATTGTTTCTGCGCCAAATTTAGTTGAAGCTACGCCTGATACCGGGTCTTACGTAATTTATTCATCCGCCATGAAGAGGCTTGCAGTGAAGCTTTCAAAAATCTGTAATGATTTACGACTGTTGTCTTCCGGTCCGCGTGCAGGTTTATTTGAAATCAATCTTCCGCCAATGCAGCCCGGATCTTCAATTATGCCCGGTAAAGTAAATCCTGTAATTCCGGAAGTGGTAAATCAGGTGTGTTATAAAGTTATTGGCAACGATCTTACCGTGACTTTCGCCGCAGAAGCCGGCCAATTACAGCTGAATGTAATGGAGCCTGTGCTTTCTCACTCTATTATGGAAAGCATCAATTTCCTGGGAAATGCCCTCGATACCTTAAGAGAGAAATGCATCACCGGAATTACTGCCAACAAAGAAGTTTGCCTTAACATGGTGAAACACAGTATCGGCATCGTAACCGCACTCAACCCATACATTGGCTACAAAAATTCAACTGAAATTGCCAAAGAAGCGCTGGAAACCGGCAAAAGTGTTTACAATCTCGTTCTTGAAAAAGGCATTCTTTCTCAGGAAAAATTAGATGAAATTCTGGATCCGGCAAATATGCTGAAGCCTCATCATCTTTAATATAAAAATTTAATTCCCCACAAAAATTACGTTGAACCAAAAATTAAGAATGAAGAAAATACTCACCACTTTAACTTTAATCGGAGCGCTAACAATGACGACAGCACAAAAATTTGAAACTAAAAAAATTACCGATAAAGCCGGATATACCTACGAAACCGTACTGAATGATAAAAACGGTGTTCGGATATATACTTTAAAAAACGGTTTGAAGGTTTACCTCGCTCAGAATTTTGATGCACCAAAAATCCAAACCTATATTCCGGTGAGAACCGGGAGCAACAATGATCCGGCAGATAATACCGGATTGGCGCATTATCTGGAACACATGATGTTCAAAGGAACTTCTAAACTGGCCTCTGCAGACTGGGCAAAGGAGAAGCCGCTTTTAGATGAAATTTCACGCCTTTACGAACAGCATAAAGCAGAACAGAATCCTGAAAAAAAGAAAGAAATCTATAAAAAAATTGATGAAGTTTCTCAGGAAGCAAGCAAATATGCGATCGCCAACGAGTATGATAAAGCCATCTCGTCTTTGGGCGCATCAGGCACCAATGCGCACACGTGGCTCGATGAAACGGTGTACAAAAACAATATTCCCAACAACGAACTTGAAAAATGGCTGAAAGTTGAAAAAGAAAGATTTTCAGAACTGGTTTTAAGGCTTTTCCATACAGAACTGGAGGCGGTTTACGAAGAATTCAACCGGGCGCAGGATAACGATTCGCGGTTGGTGAATTATGAACTGATGGATGCGCTGTTCCCTAAACATCCGAACGGTCAGCAAACCACCATCGGAAAATCTGAACATCTTAAAAATCCTTCCATGATTGCGATTCACAAATACTTTGATGCGTATTACGTGCCGAACAATTATGCAATGGTGTTGGTTGGTGATCTTGATTTCGACAAAACCATAAAACTAGTTGATCAATATTTCGGAAGTTTCGAATATAAGGAACTGCCGATGAAGAAAATGGTTACTGAGGAACCAATGACAAAAATCGTTGAAAGAACAGTGAAAAGCCCTTCTGCACCACGGTTGCAGCTGGCCTGGAGAACAGATTCTTACGGAACCCACGATGCGAGACTTGCTGAAATTGTAGCAAATCTTTTGTCGAATTCAGGAGAAACCGGACTCATCGATTTGAATATTAACCAAAGCCAGAAGGCATTGCGGGCATTTGCCTACGATTCGCCGTTCAAAACTTACGGCAATTTTTCGATGGTCATTGTTCCCAAAAACAACCAGACTTTGGATGAAGCAAAACAGCTGCTGCTCAGCCAGATCGAACTCGTGAAAAAAGGCGAATTCGAAGAATGGCAGATTCCGACAATCATCAATGATATGAAAATTCAAAGGATGAAAAGTTTTGAAACTGCTGACGGACTGGCAACTGCGCTTTACGGCAGCTACATCAACAACCAGGACTGGGCGAAGGAACTGAGTGAAATTTCGGAGTATGAAAAGATTACCAAAGCTGATGTGGTGAAATTCGCCAACGAATTCTTCAAGGATAATTATGTGGTCATCAAAAAAGAAAAAGGCATAAACGATAAATTAGTTCGGGTAGAAAATCCGGGAATCACTCCGATCAAACTGAACAAAGAAGCCCAGTCGCCGTTTTTGAAAAGCATTTTAAACGAGAAATCTTCGGAAATCAAACCGGAATTCATCGACTTTTCGAAATCCATTAAAACGTATAAAATCGCAGGTAAGAAAGCAAGTTTTGTTGAAAACAAATATAACGATATTGCCCAGACTTACTTCATTTTCCCGTTCGGAAGCGACCACGACAAAGAATTGGGTTTAGCGACTCAGGTTTTACAATAT
>JAHRWY010000084.1:0-5528 GCA_019104935.1 Kaistella sp. | reverse complement strand
AGTTTTTCGAAACCAAAAAAGTGGTATATTTATCTAAAGGAAATTTCAATTCATAATTCATCAGATTAAAGCAATTATTGATATTATTTCACTAATAAATTTCAATTTTATGAGAACAATATTCAAATCTATTTTTGCTTCTGTTTTAATTTTCAGTTTGGCAAGCTGTAATGACCGACTTGAAGGTGACGAGATTTTAAGTACAGAACCATTGAAAATAGACAGTGTAAAAATCGCCCAGGATACAATGGATATCTATACTACGCAAACGATAAAAACCTATTCACAATTCAGTACGCAGTGCGAAGGATTTTATGGCTATGATTATCAGCACGTGGCACCGTTGGAACGTAAAGTAATATCATATAAATTTAAAACTTCAGCCAGCTGTGGTGAAGTTGCTACAAGAGTTTCACAGATCAATTTCAGACCACAACAAACCGGAACTTATGTTTTCAGATTCTGGAACGGCAAAGATACAGCCGGTGCAAATATCTGGATCGAAAAGAATATCGTGGTTCAATAATTAAGGTTAAAAATATAGATAAAACATCAGAATTATTTTATTTCTGATGTTTTTTTATGAAATTATGCTTATTTTTCATCTTTGCATTCTTTATGAAATTTCTCAATAAAATCATCACCGAACTGTTGTCCCAAAATTCGGATCTCTCACAATTCAATATTGTTCTTCCCGGAAAAAGACCTGTTGTTTTCATCAAAAAAATACTGAAAGAAAAGCAATATTCCGGCTTTTTGCCAAACTTTTTCACAGTGGAAGATTTAATACGTGACCTTTCCGGCAAACAGCATCTGCAGGGAATTTCGCTCTGGCTTTTCGCATTCGAAATCTACCGCGAGATTCAGCCTTCTGAAGATTTTGCTTCCTTTCTTAAATGGTTTCCAACGCTGCTGAAGGATTGGGATGATATCCTGAAATTTTCAGAAAACGATGAGCAGGTTTTGGTCTATATGTTCGATGAAGAACGCATCAAAAACTGGTCTGAAAACCTTGGCGAATCAGAAGACAACCCGAGAAGAAAGTTCCTGAATTTCTGGCAGAAGATGAATGTTTTTCTTCCGATCCTAAAAGAGAAACTTACAGAAAAAAACTGGGCAACTTCAGGCATGATTCATGAAACAGCAAAAAGAAAAATTATAGATTTTGCCCAGAAAACTGATCAGAAATTCGTTTTCTGTGGTTTTAATGCATTTACGCCGGTCGAGGAACAACTGGTAAAAAGTCTGCTTCAGTGGGATAAAGCGCAGTGTTTTTTCCAGGCTGATGACTATTACATGAATGATGAACGCCAGGAAGCTGGCAAATTTCTTCGCAACCATAAAACCTGGAAAGAATTTAATGAAAGTCGCCCGGTCCAATGGGTTGAAAACGATTTTGCACAGGAAAAACGCATTAAGGTTTATGAGGTTTCCGGAAATGTTACACAGGCCAAAGTACTTCACGAAATTTTTAAAGAAATAAAACCTGACGATCTGTCGAAAACTGCAGTCGTTTTGCTCGACGAAAACTTGCTTCCCGCAACTTTAGACGCGATCAGCGCGGTGGAATATCTTAATATTACCATGGGTTTTCCGCTGAAGAATCTTGCTTTCAGTAATGCGATTAAAAAACTGTTTTATCTTCAGAAACAGCTTGAGCAAAAGGATTCTTCCTATTATTACAATGATGTGCTTGCGGTACTGGAGGAACTTCCGAATGATGAATCCGACAGAGAAATTATCGCTGTTTTCAAAACTACAATCGAAGAGCGAAACATTGTCTATATTTCTAAAAAACAGTTTGGGGAATTGCTTTCAGAACTTTCTTATTTCAAACTTTTTCAGAAGCCCGGTTCTGTAAACGAATTGCTGGATTTACTCATTAATTACTGTTACGTATTGAAATTCAGACCGCTGGATGATATTCTCTACGAAAATATTGCGCATTTCGAAAAGAGTTTTAAAATCATCAAAAATCAGCTTTCACCTTACAATTTTCAGATAAACATGGACACCCTGGAGGTGCTGATCAACCAACTGGTAAATTCCGAAGCGATTGATTTTCAGGGCGAGCCGTTGGCAGGTTTACAGGTGATGGGACTTTTGGAAACAAGGCTCTTGAACTTCGAAAATATTATTTTACTCTCTGCGAACGAAGGTAAATTGCCGCTCGGAAATTCACAGAATACCTATCTGCCGTTTGATATCAGGAAACATTTCGGTTTGCATACTTTTTTAGAAAACGATGGGATTTATGCATATCATTTTTACCGTTTAATTCAGGATTCGAAGAATGTTCATCTGCTTTTCAACGCCTTGGGTTCAGGGGTGAATACTGGGGAAAAAAGCCGGTTTATTACCCAAATGGAGATTGAAGACAGCCATCACGAGATTGAAAATATCATCATCGAAAATTCTTCAGATCCGATTCGCCAGGAACCGATGCATATTGAAAAAACCCCGAAAGTCCTTGAAAAACTGAATGAGTGGAAAAAGAAAATTTCGGCTTCGCATCTTACCTCTTATATTTATAATCCTGTAGATTTTTATCTCACCAAAATTCTCAATACAAGAGAAACCAGTGAAATTGAAGAAGAACTTTCGCAGCGCAGTTACGGTAATCTCGTGCATTATTCGCTTCAAGATATTTATGAAAAATTTATCGGTAAAGAATTAACTGTAAGTGATTTAGAGATTTCTGATGGAGTGATTATTGATGTAATTAACCGCGCGATAGAAAAGCTGAAACACCAAACTGAATTTTACGAAAAAGGGATGAATTTCATTCATAAATCTATTGCAGAAAGGGTAGTACGCAGTGTAATTGATTACGACAGGAATTTGTTGGAACAGGGCAACTCGCTTGAAATTTTAAGCGTTGAAGGAAACTTTGAGGATGTGCAGTTTTTCCTTGATAGTGAAAAAACGGATCCCGTTTATTTTTACGGATTTATTGACCGTGTTGACCGCCTTAACGGAAATCTCAGGATTATTGATTTTAAAACGGCGAAAACTAAAAATCTTTCGCTCTCAGTTCCGAAAAAGCCTGAAGACGAAGAAAAACTTGAAAAATTATTTTTCAGAGATGATTATAAGCAGGCGATGCAGCTATGTGTGTACGCTTATTCGGTTTTAAATGAAGAAAAATATCCGGATAATTTTCTGCAATGTGGAATCTGGAGTTTTGCTGAAGTGAACAAAGGTGTGCAGAATCTTCATCTTTTCGGAGAAAAAGAAATCTCGCGAGCGCTTTTAGAAACTCCGATGAAATCAATAAAAAATGTAATTCTCGACATTCTAAATCCGGAAATTGAGTTCGTTGAAGAAGTGAAAGAAACCTGGGGTAATTAACGAAAAAGCCTTCAGATTCCTGAAGGCTTTTTGTATTGTAAAGAAATATATTTTCTATCCGAAAGCGTTGATTCCTGTAACATCCATGCCAGTAATCAGCAAATGGATATCGTGCGTTCCTTCGTAAGTAATAACCGATTCTAGATTCGCGGCATGACGCATCATTGGAAATTCGCCCATGATTCCCATTCCGCCAAGCATTTGCCGGGATTCTCTGGCAATATCAATCGCCATTTTCACATTGTTTCTTTTCGCCATTGAAATTTGTGCCGGGCTTGCTTTATGCGCATTTTTAAGGTTCCCTAACTGAAGGCAAAGTAACTGTGCTGTGGTAATTTATGTTAAGAATTCAGCAATTTTTTTCTGCTGTAACTGGAATGAAGCAATCGGTTTTCCGAACTGTTTTCTTTCTTTGGAATATTGAAGTGCGGTACAGTAACAGTCGATTGCAGCTCCGATTACGCCCCACGAAATTCCGTAACGTGCAGAATTTAAACAGGAGAGCGGGCCTTTTAATCCCACCACTTTAGGTAATAAATTTTCTTTAGGAACTTTTACATTGTTGAAAACCAGCTCACCGGTTTTTGAAGCCCGAAGGCTCCATTTATTGTGCGTTTCGGGTGTTGTAAAGCCTTCGAAAGCACGTTCAACAATCAATCCCTGAACTTTTCCTTCTTCATTTTTTGCCCAAACCACTGCAATATCGCAAAGCGGCGCGTTGGTAATCCACATTTTGGCACCGTTCAGTAAATAATGGTCACCTTTATCTTCGAAGTGAGTCTCCATAGAACCTGGATCTGAACCGTGATTAGGTTCGGTAAGACCGAACGCCCCGATCATTTCTCCTGAAGCCAGGTCTGGTAAATATTTATGTTTTTGTTCCTCAGAACCATATTCGTTAATCGGGAACATTACCAGTGAACTTTGTACAGAAGCGGCAGAACGAACTGCAGAATCACCTCTTTCGAGTTCCTGCATGATAATTCCGTAGGAAATCTGATCGAGTCCGGAGCCGCCGTATTCTTCGGGAATATACGGTCCAAGGGCACCGATTTTCCCCAATTCCTTCATTAGATTAGGAATGTCGGTATGATTTTGTGCTGCTTCATCTATTTTCGGCATCACAAAACTTTCAACCCAATCTCTCACGGATTGCCGGATTAATTTGTGTTCATCAGTCAAAAGATCATCCATTAAATAATAATCCGGAATGGTTGTAAGCGGGTAGTATGACATAATTTTTAGTTTTGCCTAAATTAGGATTTTTCGCAAAGGTGAGGAAATGTTTCGGCAAAAAATAAGCGGTTTAATATTTATTTTTTGTCGACAAACTTGTAGAGATACGGTGCTTTATTGGCAGAACCATCGAAAAATTTCTCGAGTCGTTCCAAGGAATTAAGAGCCAGTATTTTACGCTGAAAATTATTTCTGCGGAATTTTTCATCAAGCACAGTTTCATACACGGTTTGGAGTTCCTTCATGGTAAATTTTTCGGGCAGCAGATTACTGGCAACAATTTGGGTGTCGATATTTTTCCGGATATGCTCTAAACCGCAGTTGATAATTCTTTCGTGATCGAAAGCCATTTTCGGAAGTTTATTTACTTCGAACCATGCGCATGTTTCGTTGAAAGCATCGGGAAAAGTATCGACCAATGAAAAATCGATGAGACTGCAGTATCCTACCGTGATAAAACGCTGAAAAATCCAGTGATCTGGCGGAACATCGATGTTTTTATTCTTAAGTAGTATCTGGTGAACATTATTCTCCGTTCGGTTTTTGCGGCCGAAAGTGTGAAACTGTTCTAAAAAAATATCCGAGAGGTGAGTTCGTTCATAAAGCACACGGCAAGCAGCTTCGCGAAGATCTTCATCATTAAAGACAAATCCGCCCGGCAAAGACCAAAGATCTAAATCGTGATATTTTAGCAGTAAAACTTTCAGAATATCGTGATGAAATCCAAAGATTACACAATCCACCGAAATATGTTCTACAAAGTCTCTGGTATCGATGAGCTCCTGTAAATTCTGTTTATTTTTTGAGTCGTCTACTTTCATATCAAACAAAACTAGTAATTATTTTCTTTTTTTGAGACATAAGACCTGAAATAAATAAAACTTAATAATAATAAAACAATGACCGCCCCCGAAATAAAGAGCGCGTAATATCCACCGTAT
>JAHRWY010000080.1:0-3361 GCA_019104935.1 Kaistella sp. | reverse complement strand
ATGAAGTATGATAAATTTCTCCTCTTATGCTATCAATAAAGACAAAGTTTTTTAGTATTTTTGCGACATATTTCGATTAAACATGAAAGAATTTTCAAAAGAAGTGTATCTTCAATGGTACGAAGAAATGACGATGTGGAGAAGGTTTGAAGACAAATGCCGATCTCTTTACCTTAAACAGAAAATCCGTGGGTTTTTGCATTTGTACAACGGGCAGGAAGCAATTCCCGCTGGTTTTGCCCATGCAATGGATCTTACCAAAGACAGTATGATCACCGCCTATAGATGCCACATTCACCCAATGGCAATGGGAGTTGATCCGAAAAGGATTATGGCAGAACTTTGCGGTAAAGCTACCGGAACTTCAGGCGGAATGGGTGGTTCTATGCACATCTTCAGTAAAGAAAAAAGATTTTATGGCGGCCACGGAATTGTGGGAGGCCAAATCCCTTTGGGAGCTGGAATCGCGTTCGCTGACAAGTATTTTGAAACCGGTGGGGTAAATATCTGTTTCTTCGGAGATGGAGCTGCACGCCAGGGGTCACTGCACGAAACCTTTAATATGGCAATGAACTGGAAACTTCCTGTAGTTTTCGTGGTGGAAAATAACCAGTACGCAATGGGAACTTCAGTGAAAAGAACAGCCAATCACGAAGATATTTATAAACTCGGTCTGGGTTACGAAATGCCATGCCTTCCGGTAGACGCGATGGATCCTGAAAAAGTGGCGGAAGCTGCGTACGAAGCCATCGAAAGAGCAAGAAGAGGCGACGGACCAACATTTATCGAAGCAAGAACTTACCGTTACAGAGGCCATTCAATGTCTGATGCAGAGCCTTACAGAACAAAAGAGGAGGTTGCGGAACATAAAAAAGATGATCCAATTGAAATCGTAAAACAAAGAATCCTGGATAACAGCTGGGCTACTGAAGACGAACTGAACGCTTTGGATGAAAAATCCAGAGATTTTGTAGAAGAATGTGTTGAGTTCATGGAGCAGTCACCTTATCCAACTGCCGATAAAGTTTACGAATACGTTTACGCTCAGGAAGATTATCCATTCCTTGACAAAATAGAAAATAACTGATAATTACATTTTAAATCCGAAGCTGGGGACCGCAAAATCTCCTGCTTCGGCTATTTAATCTCAAATAAGAAAAATTATGGCTGAAGTGATTACAATGCCCCGGCTTTCTGATACGATGACCGAAGGGAAAGTGGCCAAATGGCACAAAAAAGTCGGCGATGCAGTGAAAGAGGGCGATATCCTGGCAGAAATTGAAACCGACAAAGCCGTTCAGGATTTTGAATCAGAAGTTAACGGAACTCTTTTATACGTTGGGACAGAAGAAGGAGGATCGTCTCCGGTAGATTCTGTTTTGGCAATTATCGGGAAAGAAGGTGAAGATATTTCTGCGCTCAAAGGCGGAAATACGGCCGGAACTACTCCTCAGGAAGCTGCAGGAATTCCCGAAGAAAATAAGACCGAGCAGAATATTACCGATGTAGAAACCACAAAACCTGTGGAAAAAGAAGAAGGAACTGCTTCTGCAGAAATCCCTGCCGGTGTTGAAGTGATTACAATGCCGCGTCTTTCTGATACGATGACTGAAGGTAAAGTGGCAAAATGGCACAAAAAAGTGGGTGATGATGTAAAAGAAGGAGATATTCTTGCAGAAATTGAAACCGACAAAGCCGTTCAGGATTTCGAATCTGAAGTTAAAGGAACTTTACTTTATGCAGGGGTGGAAGAAGGTGGTGCAAGTCCCGTAGATACAGTACTTGCCATCATTGGTCCTGCAGGAACAGATGTTTCCGGAATTATTTCCGGCGGCGCAAAAAAAGCAGAAAATAAACCACAGACTTCTGAAGTAAAAACAGAAACTTCCAATACAGAAACAGCTTCAACTCCTGTTGCAGCTTCTATGGGCGAGCGCGTGGCAATTTCTCCTTTAGCTAAAAAAATGGCTGAAGAAAAAGGAATCGATGTTCATGCTTTGAAAGGAAGTGGTGAAAACGGTAGAATCGTGAAAAAAGATATCGAAAGTTTCACTCCATCAGCTCAGCCTGCGGCCGCAACTCCTGCTGCTAAAGTTGAAGCAAAACCTGCACAGCCTGCAATGAGCTTTATTCAGGGTGAAGATTCAGAAACGCCGAATTCTCAGGTAAGAAATATCATCGCGAAAAGACTTTCTGAAAGTAAATTTACGGCGCCACACTATTATCTGATTGTTGAAATCAACATGGATAAAGCGATTGAAGCACGTAAAGAAATCAATTCATTGCCGGATACCAAAATTTCATTCAATGATATGGTGATTAAAGCAACTGCGATGGCTTTAAGAAAACACCCACAAGTGAATTCAACATGGCATGCCGATAAAATTGTTCATCACGGTAACATCAATGTTGGCGTTGCAGTAGCGATTCCGGACGGGTTGGTAGTTCCTGTACTGAAAAATGCAGACCAGATGAATTACAACCAGATTTCTGCAGCGGTGAAAGATATGGCCGGAAGAGCAAAATCTAAAGGATTGAAAGCCAACGAAATGGAAGGGTCAACATTCTCTGTTTCCAATTTGGGAATGTTCGGAATTGAAACTTTCACATCGATCATCAACCAGCCGAATTCAGCAATCCTTTCGGTAGGAGCGATTGTCGAAAAACCAATTGTGAAAGACGGACAGATTGTCGTAGGAAACACCATGAAACTTTCTCTTGCATGCGACCACCGTGTTGTTGACGGTGCTACCGGAGCACAGTTTCTACAGACTTTAAGAACGTATTTGGAACAGCCGTTAACGTTGTTGCTCTAAATTTAAACTCATAGTATGAAATCCTTCCAAATAATTTTTTGGAAGGATTTTTATTGACATATTAAAATCATTTTCCCTATTTTTGAAACCATGATAAAAGCAAGCAATATTCATAAGTCATACGGTAATTTGGAAGTTCTGAAAGGAGTTGATGTACATATTCTAGAAGGCGAAGTAGTGTCTATCGTTGGTGAATCCGGCGCCGGAAAATCTACATTGTTGCAGATTTTGGGAACTTTGGATACACCCACTAATCCTTCAGGATTCAACACCCAAATCGCGCTGGCGGGAAAATCGTTTATCGAAATGAGTGACAGGCAGCTTTCGAAATTCAGAAACGAGAATATTGGTTTTGTTTTTCAGTTTCATCAGCTTTTACCCGAATTTAGAGCGCTTGAAAACGTGTTGCTTCCAACAAGAATTTCAGGAAAAAACGAAAAAGAATCACTCGAAAAAGCCTATTCTCTTTTCGAAGATCTGAATATTGCACACCGCCTTCATCACAAACCCAACGAAATGTCGGGTGGTGAAGCACAGCGGACTGC
>JAHRWY010000268.1:0-5429 GCA_019104935.1 Kaistella sp. | reverse complement strand
TCGGTTACGGCAATGGAAAAAAGCGGATGTCAGCCAAATTCCGTGATCAAACGGGAACTTTAGAACTCGTTTGGTTCCGTTATTCAAAATGGATGAAAGAACAGATACCAATCAACCGGGAACTATTTATTTTCGGGAAAGTAACGCTCTTCAATGGCGTTTTTTCAATGGCGCATCCGGAGATTGAAACAGATGAAAAGAAAGCACTTTCTGGCTCGCTTCTACCCATTTATCCGGGAAGTGAAAAACTGGCAAAAAGAGGAATCAACAATAAATTTTTCCAAACGGTTCTTTCAGAAATCACGCTTAATTTACCTTCATTAATGCAGGAAAATATGCCTGATTCTTTAATGAAATCATTAAAATTAATCGGCAGAATTCCCGCTTTTTATCATATTCATTTCCCTAAAGATTTTCATCATTTCGAACACGCGAACCGCAGACTGAAGTTCGAGGAAGCCTTCTTTTTTCAGCTGGGTTACGGATTAAAAAAACAATACCAGAAAACTTCTGTCATAGGAAATCCATTCCCTAAAATCGGTACAAACTTAAATGATTTTTACGAAAACAGGCTTCCCTTTGAGCTGACCAACGCTCAGAAAAGGGTGCTGAAAGAAATCCGTACCGATATGAAAAAACCGATCCAGATGAATCGTCTTCTTCAGGGCGATGTGGGATCCGGAAAAACAATGGTTGCGCTTCTTGCCATGCTGATAGCAATGGACAACGGTTTCCAGAGCTGCATGATGGCTCCTACCGAAATTCTTGCGCAGCAACACTTCAATTCCATTAAAGAACTGCTCGTAAATACAGACATTAATGTGCGGCTGCTCACCGGTTCCACAAAAACTGCAGAAAGAAAGATCATTCACACGGAACTGCTTAGTGGTGAACTTTCAATTCTTGTAGGAACCCACGCAGTACTTGAAGATATTGTTCAGTTCAGAAATCTCGGTCTTGCCATCATCGATGAGCAGCACCGGTTTGGAGTCGCGCAACGCGCAAAACTTTGGGCAAAAAATAAAATTCCACCGCATATTCTGGTGATGACTGCAACACCGATTCCCAGAACTTTGGCAATGAGTTTTTACAGTGATCTTGATGTTTCCGTAATCGATGAAATGCCGGTGGGCAGAAAACCCATCATTACCGCTCACAGACGCGAAAAAGACAGGCTTTCGGTTTTCCGTTTTGCGAAAGATGAAATTGAAAAAGGAAGACAGATTTACTTCGTTTATCCTTTAATTGAAGAATCTGAAACACTCGATTATAAAAATCTGATGGAAAATTTCGACCATATTGTCGCGTTTTTCGAAGGAAAAAATGTCACGATGCTCCACGGCAGGATGAAACCCGCTGAAAAAGAAGCTGCAATGAGTTATTTCGCTTCCGGAAAAGCCGAAATTATGGTGGCGACAACGGTAATTGAAGTCGGGGTAAATGTCCCGAATGCATCGGTAATGATTATTGAAAGTGCTGAAAGATTCGGTCTTTCGCAACTTCACCAGCTGCGTGGGAGAGTCGGACGTGGTGCTGAACAAAGCTTCTGTATTCTCATGACTTCGGATAAACTTTCTGCAGAAAGCCGGACGCGGATTAAAACAATGACAGAAACCAACGATGGGTTTAAAATTTCTGAAGTCGATATGCAATTGCGCGGTCCAGGTGATATCTTGGGAACACAGCAAAGCGGCGTTGTAGATTTTAAAAAACTCGATTTAACCGCTGACGCAAAAATCATTAAAGCTTCTAAAGCCGCAGTAGAACATCTTCTGAAAAAAGACCCACATCTTCAGAATCCGGAAAATGCCGGTTTAAAGAACTACTACCTTAAACTTTATAAAGGAAAAAACAAGTGGAGCCGGATTTCTTAACGTTTACTTTGAAATCATTGGTGGTGGCGGAGATTTATATTCCACAGTCTCTTTAATATCTTCTTTTGGAGTAACTGAAATTCCGTTTATCAGTTCCTGAACAGCACCGAAACTCTGTTCAAAAACCTTCTGCGAAGCAAATCCTACCACGCCGGCATAACCGTCGCTGTTGATATAATAATTTCCGGCATACTCGAAATCCATACCTTTTGTATTGGCTGCGTAGCGAATGTAGAGCACTTTCATTCCGTTTACAGTACGGTATTCCGATTCTTTTAAGCGGAAATAATCTACGTTCCTGTTAACATTTTCGATGATAAGATCCTTCAGGTTTTTCAAAGTGGCGATCTGTACTTTTTCAGTAATCATAAAACCAAAATATCCATCGTTACTGTTTCTTTCAGCAAAGAAATATTCTACATGCGGACTGATATTCTGTGTGGCAAGTTTCCATTTTTTAGGATCGAAATATACGCCTACATCCATTTTTTTACTTTTCATCAAGAAACTTGCGGTCTTGGTTTTTTCAAACACATTATTGTTGGTAACGATCGTTTCCAGCACTTTTGCGTCGCTTTCATTTACAAACTTCCAGGTTCCGTTATCAAAAAGCACTACTTCCTTACCCTCTTCAGTTAAAGCTTTCTGCTGCGAAAAAAGGGCGAAAGGCATTAGTACAACAGCGAATGTAAATATATTTTTCATCGAACTAAATTACAAATTATTTTACCGACAGCATTACTTTTTAAATTCCACATTACCAGCGAATATAACTTTCCGATTATCTAAAAAAATTAAATACTTTTGTTTTCATGAATAAACTTCTATCCTTTCTTTTATCGTTTCTTTTTCTGAACGTTGCGGCACAGTCGAAAATTACCGTTCTGAAAGCCGGCGAAGGCACGCCAATTACTAATGCAACAGTTTCCTGCAACAAGAAAATTTTCGGAAAAACCAATGCGCAAGGCGTTCTTCAGTTCCGCACAAAATGTAAGAAAGTGGATGTAAAAGCTCCCGGTTATTATGAAGATGAAGCTGTTGTGGATCAGGTGATGGAAATCGCGCTTTCAAAAACAGATCCGAAAACCCAGTCGATTGAAGCCGTGATTATTAATGACAAAAGCGATCCTTTAGCCCTGGAAATTCTTCAGAAAGTAAATGACAACTACCAGAACAATTCCCCTCAAAGCCTGGAGTCCTACTCTTTTAAATCATACGAAAAAATTTCTTTAGATATTGATGAAGACAGCATCAAACATTACAATTCCTATCTCGTAAAAAGACTTGATTCTTTAAAAAAACTTCCGGAAAAAATACAGACTGCAGAGAAGAAAAAGGACTCCACAGAAAGTGTAAATGTGATGAAACTGATGAGTTCGAGTAAACTTTTCCTATGGGAAAGAGCATCCGAATTTCTGTTCTCTAAAAAATATGGTGAAAAAATTAATATTCTCGACAACCGCGTTGCAGGGCTGAAACAGCCGATTTATGAAATGATGACCCTGCGCTCCAACAGAAACCGAATCCCAAGAGAAATACGCGAAGAAAACCGCACACTTTACCGCTTCTTTTTAACAGATACCATCGAAATTGAAGGACGACAGAATTATGTTATCCGCTTCCGGCAGGTTGATTACAAACAGCCGGTGAATAAACGAAAATTCAATGGTTACCTGTATGTTGACACTCAAACTTTTGGGCTGAAAAAAATTGAAAGCAACAGCAAGAATAAAAGTGAAGGAAGCATCACCAGCATCTGGAAACCGATTAATAACAAATGGTTTCTCAGCAAAGAAAATCTGAAGATAAAAATGGGTTCCACGGTTTTCGGCAACACAAAAACCGATGATAAAAAGGACAAAGATTCTGTCAACAAAAACCTTCAGAAATTTGGGAATTATGTCTTTATGGTTGCCGATTATTTCGATTTTAAAACCCAAATCAGTGAAAACAAAAAAGATTTCGCAGGCTACACCATGAGCGTGAAAAATTCCGACGGTAAAATTTTGGACACATTACGTACAGATTCGTTAAGCGCCCGCGAAAAAATAACCTACGAAAAAATCGACAGTGTAGGCAGAAAATACAAACTCGACCAAAAATTAAACGTTTTCACAGGCTTAATCAAAGGAAAAATCAGGATTGGCAAAGTAGATCTGGATGCAGCGCAGCTTCTTAAGTACAATAAGTACGAAGGAGTGCGGTTAGGAATTGCCGCCAAACTAAATGAACGCTTCCATCCTTATCTCTCGCCAGATGCGTACCTTGCTTACGGTTTCAAAGACGAAGGCTGGAAGTACGGTGCCGGAATCGATGTAAAAACAACACTGAACAAAAACTCGTTTTTCCGCGCCGAATATTATAAAGATGTAATGGCTGCAGGACGTTTCAGCGAAAATCTCTGGAATTTCAAAATGAAAATCATGAACTCCGGAATCGATCTTAAAAACGACAGGTTTTACCGTTACGAAGGTATTAAAATCGCCTTTGAAAATGATTTAAGCAATGCTTTAACATTCAATATTTCGGCTAAAAAAGATAATGAAGAAGCCACTTTCGATTATAATTTCATGAATCTCGGACAGAAATTTGAAAATTTCGCTTCCAAAATCACCCTGAAATATGCGCCTAAATCTAAAAACATCATGACGCCTTCCGGAAAATTTACTTACGAGCAAAGCTTTCCGGAGTTTTACATCAATTACGAACAGGGAATGCAGGCTTTTGGAGGCGATTTCAAATACAGCCGGTGGGATGCACTGGCGCAGCATAATTTTAAGACAAAAGCAGGCGTTACCGGAATCCGGGTTTACGGAGGATTACTCACTGGCGACGCGCCCATTTGGCATCATTTCGCGATGAATGGTTTGGGCAGCGGGAAAGACAGTTTTAACTTCAATCTCACGTCTTTTCTCGGTTTTGCAACTATGGAGGGCGGTAAATATTATAACGACAAGTTTGCCGGATTCTACTTTACGCACAGGATTCCGTGGTATTTCAAAACTTTTGGAAAAAATACCTCGAGTTTCGATGTTGTGTACCGCGGAATTATCGGCGACATGAAAAATCCTGAGTATCACGGTTTCGAATTCCAGAAACTCGATCATCTTTATCAGGAAATCGGGCTCGAGAGCAATCATTTTCTCGGCACGCCTTTCAATCTCGGTTTTTTCTACAGGGTTGGTCACTACTCGACTTTACCGTTTAAAGAAAATTTTGCAGTTCAGCTGAAATTCAATTTCTTAGGATTTTAATTGGGCTTTTCCACAGCTCGGCCTGCTACGCCTGTGATGACATTTTTTAACAGCGACGGCTCGGCTGCAGGTAAAAAACAAATGCCTCAACCAGCATGTACGTAAAACCAGGCATAAATCACTATTTTTGCCAAAACAAAATCAGGTTTATTCATGAAAATTATTCAGATCAAAGCATCGCAATTTTTCGAACTTTTAAAAATGAAAGACACCCCGATGTGGGAAATTTTTGCACAGATGATCGATGGCGAAGAAAAAGAACTTATCTTTTTAGATGACGAAGAAATAATACTTTTCAATT
>JAHRWY010000256.1:0-3058 GCA_019104935.1 Kaistella sp. | reverse complement strand
AAAACCTGAATCTTCCTTTGATTACGATGACGAAATCATTATCAGCTTTGAAATCTTAAATAAAAAAAAGATTGAAAAAGCCAATATATTTGTAACCGTACAGGACGCGCTTCAGAACAGAGTTTTTTCCGCGGAAGTAGTATTACAAACCAATAAAGATAAATATCATCTCATAATAGAACCCAGATTTTTATCTGCCGGATCGTACAACATTACTGCATTTATCCATATTCCGCAGCTGTTAAGGTATGACGAGTTAGAAAATGTCTGTCATTTTGATGTGATTGATACAGGTTCTCAGTTTGCTATTCACGGCGGATATCACCACGGTGTCGTTTTCGGAAAATTTGAATGGAAATAATATGAAAATACATTTACTTAAAAAAAATCAGGTGGTTTTACCAAAATCAGAACTGAAAAAAATTGCTTTGGCAGAGGAATACCTCACTAATAAATTCCACTCTGAAGCAGAACAGTTAACCAATTCCGAAATTGCCAAGACGCCTTTAAGATCCGATATCATCAATTTTCTCCTCGGATCATTTGCAGAAGAAACCCATTATCTGGAAATCGGAGTCCGTCATACGGAGGAAAATTTCGACCTGATTAATGCTGCAAAAAAATACAGTGTCGATCCCGGATACGAATCTGAAGTCAATAATGTGGATTTTAAAATGACCAGCGATGAGTTTTTTGACGGGTTGAGAAACGGAGAATTTTTAAATCCAAATATTAGATTCGATATTATATTTATTGACGGTTCACATCTGGCTGATCAGGTAAAAAAAGATATTAATAATGCACTCGATTTCTTAGCTGCAGACGGATTTATCATTATGCACGACTGCAATCCGCCGACAGAATTTCACGCTTCAGAAAATTATTTTTACCGCCTTTCTCCTTCCGGCGGATACTGGAATGGCACTACCTGGAAAGCTTTCTTTGACGCGCGAAAAAGAACAGATATATCAAGCTGTTGTATTGACACTGACTGGGGCATTGGAGTCATTTCGAAAACAAAAAATTTAGGCACACCTTCCACCGTTATAAACCAGTTTTTCGAATTCCACATTTTTTCTGAACACCGCAAAGAAAGCCTGAACTTAATTTCCTACGCAGAATTTAAAGATTTTTTCTAATTGCTGACAATCATTATTCCATATTACAAGATTACCTTTCTTAAAGAAACTTTGTCGTCTTTAGAGCGGCAAACCTGCAAAAATTTCAACTTGTTTATAGGAAACGATGCAAGTCCTGATGATCCGGAACACCTTATCCGTAAAGTTTTAAAAACGACACCTTTCATCTATAAAAAATATAACGAAAATTTAGGCGCTAAAAATCTTGTAAAACATTGGCAACGCTGCATTGAAGACAGTAACATTAAGGAATGGTTTATGATTTTAGGTGATGACGATGTTATTTCTGGAAACTTTGTTAAAGCGTTCTACAGCAACCTCAATGAAATCAATAAATACCATTGCAATGTGATTAAATTCTCACAAGGTTGGATCGATGAAAAGGGAACACAAATCCGAGAATTTACTAATTATCCCAAACTGATGAAACCTTTTGAAAACTGGGAAAAAAAATTCATCAACGGCGATCAGTCAAGTCTTTCAGAACATATTTTCCGAACTTCTTCTTATTTAAAACACGGATTTCGGCATTTCCCTTTGGCATGGTCATCGGACGATTTTGCAGTTCTTGAAATCAGCGACGGAAAAGACATTTATTTCATCAAAAACGCTGAAGTGAAAGTTAGGATTAGCAAAGAAAATATTTCCGGAAAAACCGATAACGAAGAAGAAAAGAAAAAAGCTTTGCATCTCGCAAATGAATATTTAATTAATAAATATTACCGCGAAATCCCCAAAGATTATTTATCATCAAAAATTCAGGAACAGATAAAATACGCTTTTCAACATCAATCTTCCGATCTAAAAATCAATCTAATAAAGCTGTATTGGTATTTGAAGGATTATAAAAAACTCCTAAATTTACCCAAAACCTATTTTTATTTGTACACAAAATAATGCCGAAAGTTTCCATCATCATTCCTTGTTACAATCAGGAAGAATTTTTAGAAAAAACTTTACAATCTGTTGAAAATCAAACTTTCAGTGATTGGGAATGTCTTTTAATTGACGATGGAAGCACCGACAAAACTGGTGAAATTGCAAAATCGTGGTCAGAAAAGGATTCGCGTTTTAAATATCACAAAAGAGAGAACCAAGGCGTGACAAAAACCCGCGATTTTGGTTTGGAACAAGCCAAAGGTGAATGGATACAATTTTTGGACGGTGATGATTTACTCGATAAAAACAAACTGGAAGAATCCTTGAAATTTAAAAACGAAGCCAATATAATCATCACCAATTTTGCCATGATTTATGGTGAAGATATTTCAGAACCCTTTTGTGATTTGACGAAATATGAATTTAATTTCGAACATCTAATTTCTGGTTGGGATATTGATTTTAATTTACCCATTCATTGCGTGTTGATGAACAAGTCAATCTTAGGAAATACCCGTTTCAGAACGGATTTGAAGGCGAAAGAAGACTGGGTTTTCTGGCTCGATATTTTCGAAAAGAACGAGGTAAAAGTAAAATTCATCGACGAGAAATTATGTTTTTACCGACATAATCCCAATGGAGCTTCAAAGCAGTTTTTATCGGTATATGAGGATAATTTCACTGCGAATAAATTTGTTTTCGATAAATATGGAGATCATGCAAAATCACTGTTGTTCAATCGATTGAATCAACAAAATTTAGATTTAAACAAGAATAATTTTCATCAAAAAAATCACATCCGAAAATTGCAAAGCACCAAAGTTTTGAAAGTATACTTAAACTTTCGAGAAAAACTATCTAAAATTTTCAATCGATCATGAAAATTTCCGTTGCGCTTTGTACCTATAACGGTGAGAAATTTCTAAAACAGCAATTAGAAAGCATCCTCAATCAAAAAGTAAAAGTTGATGAAATTATAGTTTGTGACGATGTTTCTACCGATTCTACTTTATCAATTCTAAATCATTATCAGCTAGTCT
>JAHRWY010000243.1:0-6174 GCA_019104935.1 Kaistella sp. | reverse complement strand
GCCTTCCCTGCAATATCGAAAGCATATGCTACAGGCGCCTTAATCGCATCAGGATATTTCCCCAGCGGATTGAAATCGGTGTAATGCATCATCCCGGTAAGTACCAGAGATACCAAAATATAAAGAATGGTACAGATAACCAAAGAGGTAATAATCGCAAACGGTACATCTTTCTTAGGATTAATGGCTTCACCGGCCTGCGTAGAAACGGCGTCGAAACCTACATACGCAAAGAAAATAGCAGAAGCTCCGGCCACAATTCCGGCATATCCATAGGCCTCATGTGATACTCCGTTTTCTGTTATTACAGTAGGCTCAGGAATAAAAGGCGTCCAGTTGTCCACATTGATGAAGAACAAACCGGCGATAATTACGAAAATAATCGCTGAAACCTTTAAGATAACTATAAAGTTATTTGCCTTCGCGGCACCTTTGGTACCTCTCACCAAAATAGAAATAACGAAAAGTACAATCAGCAAAGCCGGCAGGTTCATCGAGAAACCTGTTCCGCCAGCCGCGGCGAAGGTTTGCGGATCTGTAGTAAGCCAGTTAGGCAAATGGATTCCGAACATATGGAGAAACTTGGTAAAATAACCTGACCAGGACACAGCGACTGTCATAGATCCCATGGCGTATTCCAGAATCAGTCCCCAACCGATGATCCAGGCGAACACCTCGCCTACGGTTCCGTAAGCATAAGCATAAGCCGATCCTTCCACCGGTAATATGGAGGCAAATTCTGCATAACACAAAGCAGCAAACACACACGCAATGCCTGCAATAACAAAAGAAAGCGCAAGCGCCGGGCCTGCATGATAATACGCTCCGGTACCTGTTAAAACAAAAATACCGCCGCCAATGATGGCACCGATACCAATTGCTGTCAAACTCCATTTCCCCAATACACGTTTCAGCTCGCTTTTTTTAATGTCTGCTTCATACGCTTCCATGGGTTTCTTAATCCAAATATTTGCCATACGTTTTTAATTTTTTTAAAGATTTCCAAAAATATAAAATATTTTGAGATATAATTATTTTCTGGTGATTTTATTTGAGTTTTAATGGCTTTTATTGGCTTATTCACTGATTTTGAAAGGAAAAAGATAATTCACCTATTCATTTTTATTCCGAAGTAGACAATATTATGTAATGTAACTTCTGTTACCGAACACCGTACAGGCTTGCCCTACCTTTGCATCATTAAATAACAGTAAAAATACAGAGCTATGTTCGATTCGATTAAAAATTTGTTCGGGATGGAAACCACCGATTTCGCTGCACTGGTAAAACAGGGCGCCACCGTAGTAGATGTAAGAAGCAAAGGCGAATATGCCGGCGGCCATATTAAGAATTCCATTAATATCCCGGTAGACCAGCTGGCCGCAAACCTGGCAAGACTTAAAGATAAAAACAAACCGATCATCACCTGCTGCGCGTCGGGAATGAGAAGTTCTTCGGCCCTGACGATTCTGAAAAATGCCGGCTATACCAAGGTGTACAACGGTGGCGGCTGGATGAGTTTAAACAATAAAATTTAATATCATGGATGCACATTTTTATAACGTAGACATTAACTGGAAAAGCGGGCGCACCGGCGAAATGACTTCTCCGGAACTTACCACCGCAGTAGAAGTGGCTACCCCACCTCAGTTCCCGAACGGTGTGGAGGGAATCTGGTCGCCGGAACATCTTTTTACCGCCGCCGTGGCAAGCTGCCTGATGACAACTTTTCTGGCGATCGCGGAAAATTCTAAACTCCAGTTCAGAGAGTTTACGTGCAAATCGGGCGGCAAGCTCGACCGGCTTGAGGGTAAGTTTCTGATGACGGAAGTAATGCTGGAACCTACCATAGTGATTCTGAACGAAGAAGACCGCGAAAAAGCAGAACGTGTTCTTCAGAAAGCTGAAGCCAACTGCCTGATCTCGAATTCAGTAAATTCAAAAATTACGATGACTCCGAAGATTGTAGTCGGATCATAAAACAGAAAAGTGAAAATGACAGAACCCCGGTATTATCGGGGTTTTTCTTTTGCTGAAGTCTTCTAGAAAATCCTGTCCGACCGCGCACGATAGTCAGGCAAAAAAATTATCTTTGAGTCATGAATTTCTACGATCTCTTCCTGAAGCCTTACGAATCCTACGAAACCTATCAGATTACTCTGGAAATTACTGCGGCGGTCTTCGGCCTGCTGAGCGTGTATTTCTCGATTAAAAAGAACATCTGGGTGTATCCTACCGGGATTGTTTCTACGGCACTTTACGTTTATATCCTCTTCAAATTCGGGTTACTGGGCGACATGATGATTAATTTCTACTACACGGTGATGAGCATTTACGGCTGGATTTTGTGGGCAAAAAACGCTGAAGACCATGTACATGTAGAAGTTTCTGCAGCCACCAAAAAAGACTGGCTGGTAGCGGCGGTTTTATTTGCCCTAAGTCTGGTTTTTGTTATGGTGGTGTATTATTACAAACCGTTAATCGACAATCAGTTTTCTACTGAAAATGTAAACTTCGGACTGTATCACCTCGACTGGGCTAACTGGCTCGACATCTTCACCACTGCTATTTTCCTTGTCGGGATGTGGCTCATGGCGAAAAGAAAGACCGAGAACTGGATTTTCTGGATCATCGGCGACCTCATCTGTGTACCCATGATGCTTTACAAAGGGCTCGGCATTACTTCTGTTCAGTATCTGGTTTTTACGGTGATGGCGGTGATCGGGTATCTGGAATGGAAAAAAAGCAGGGTTCCGAACCCTTAAAGACGAACCCATATTTTGTAAAAACTTTAACGCAGCAACTTAAAATGAAATTACCGGTTTTAAGTATCTTTGCTGCCATATTTTATAACCATTTCGGTTTATTATGCAGAAAACCATAGAATTTTACAAATACCAGGGAACAGGCAACGATTTCGTGATGATCGATAACCGCGATCTGGAGTTCCCGAAAGAAAAAGAATTGATTGAAAGACTTTGCGACCGCCGGTTCGGAATTGGTGGCGATGGGCTGATCCTTTTGGAAGATGATGAAAATTCAGACTTCAGAATGGTGTATTACAATTCCGACGGTAACGAAAGCACCATGTGCGGAAACGGCGGAAGATGCATCGTAGCCTTCGCTCATTTTCTGGATATTTTTGAAAATACGGCAACGTTTATGGCTGTTGACGGTCTTCACGAAGCGGAAATCCACAACGGTATCGTAAAACTGAAAATGATTGATGTTGCCGGGATTAGTAAAGATGGCGAAGACAGTGTGCTGAATACCGGTTCGCCCCATTACGTAAAGTATGTGGAAGATGTGGCCAATTTTAAAGTCTACGATGAGGGTAACAAAATCCGCAATTCCGCGACTTACAAAAACGAAGGCATCAATGTAAACTTTGCCGAAGCAATTGGTGAAAACGAAATCTTCGTAAGAACCTACGAACGCGGGGTTGAAGACGAAACCTACAGCTGCGGAACCGGCGCTACAGCCGCTGCACTGGTGTACATGAAAGACAGAAACGAAAACAGGGTGAAGGTAAAAGTTCTTGGCGGAAACCTGAAGGTTTATGCAGAAAAGAACGGCGGTTCATTCCAGAATGTATGGCTGGAAGGTCCGGCAAAACAGGTTTTCAGAGGGAAAACAGATATCTGATTTAAAACAGCATCAGCATAAAAAAATATTGAGAAGTATATGAAAAAAGGAAATTCGGTTCTTGCCGTTATCGCAGTGGCTGTTCTATTAATTGGCGGATTTTTCGGATTCCGGTATTACCAGAAATTTTTCGGAAACAACGTAGAAAAAGAAGGCTACATCCTGATTCCTCATTCGGCCAGTATGAATTCTATTCTGGATTCCATTGCTCCTTATATTAAAAACAGAGAAAGTTTTGAAGCGGTAGCCCAGGAGAAAAACCTTGGCGAACATTTCAACGCAGGGCGTTACCGCATTAAAATGGGCACAGGCAACACCGATCTCGTGAACATGATTAAAGCCGGCAACCAAACTGAAAACACGTACAGGATTGGTGATTTTGGTGATGTGTACCAAATGGTGGGACGCGTCACCAAGAAAACCGAATTGGATTCCCTGAGATTTGTAAAAGACCTGAATAAAATTGCGGTACAAAAAGGCTACAGCAACGCCGAAGACCTGAAGAAATACTTCTTCATCGACACCTATAATTTCTTCTGGACGGTAACACCGGAACAGTTTTTCAAGAAATTCGAAGACCAGTATAACGACTTCTGGACTGCGGAAAGAAAAGCCAAAGAAGCACAAAGCGGCTTAACTCGTGACCAGATTTACGCCCTCGCCTCTATCGTGTACAAAGAATCCGGCGGTAAACCGGATGAGCAGAAAACCATCGCAGGGCTCTACCTGAACCGTTACCGAAAGGGTATGAAACTGCAGAGCGACCCTACGGTAATTTACGCCATTAATAAAGACAGTAATTTTACGACGCCAATCAAAAGGGTTTTTTACAAGCACCTGAAACACCCTTCTCCTTATAATACGTATGCCAACGCGGGAATTCCGCCGGGACCTATCTGTATTACCGATAAAAATTCGGTGGATGCAGTACTGAATCCGGAGCAGCACAATTACATCTTCATGGCTGCGGACCCTGACAGATTCGGACTTCACCGCTTTACTGCAAGCGATACGGAGCATGCTAAAAACGCCCGCGACTACCAGGAATGGCTCAATTCCAAAAATATTAAATAAATGTTTAACATTATTTAACATATTCGGTTTTAACATTTGCGTAAAAACAGCGTCTAATTAACTAATACATTAAAAAAATTGACATTTAATCGTTTGTACCTGCCATTCCGGTAAGGGTACGGAGCGATTACAAAACGACTAACATGATTAGAACTGAAATTACTCAAAATTTAACCAGGAAAACTTTAGGCTTAACCTTTATCCTCTCCACTGCGGCTTTCGCATTTGCTCAGGAAAAAATGAATGTAAGCGGGCAGATCGTCGACAAACAGAACCAGCCGGTTCCTTATGCTTCGGTAAGCTTCAGCAACAAAGCCAACAAACTTTTCAGCGACGCCACACTCACTGATGAAAAAGGAACCTACCAAGTGGCGCTGGTTCCCGGAAATTACGACATCACTATTGAAGCAATCGACTTTAAAAAATCTACGCTCAACAAACAAATAGCAAAACCGGGCAGTCTGGGTAATTTTACTGTAGAACCAGAAGGTTCTTTAACCAATACAAAAACCCAGGATATTCAGGGCGTGACCATCACCGCTGCGGCAACAAAACCGTATCGTGTAGAACTCGATAAAAAAGTATACGATCCTTCCACCGACCTCATCAGTAGAGGCGGTAACCTACAGGATGTGTTGACCAACGTGCCTTCGGTTTCTGTAGAAACTGATGGAACGGTATCGATGAGGGGGAACTCGAACGTAAGATTCCTGATCAACGGAAAACCTTCAGCCTTACTCGGAATCGACAGTGGCGCTAACGCTTTGCAATCGATCCCCGCTGACCAGATCGAACGAATTGAAGTGATTACTAACCCTTCTTCTAAATTTGAAGCTTCAGGAACTGCAGGAATTCTGAATATTATCCTGAAGAAAACAAAAGGAATGGGCTTCAACGGAAGTGTTACAGGCAGTGTAGGCTATTTGCCAAGCACCAACCTCAACACCAATCTTAGCTGGAAAAAAGGCAACTGGACCTGGTTTCTGAACGGCGGCGGTGGTTACCGTGAAAGTGAAGGCAAAAACGATAGCGATACAAGATTTTTTGATCCTGCAACTGGGGCGACTACTTCATACTTCGAGCAGAACTCGCTTAACGCCAGTGAAAATAAAAATTACAATGCCAACGCAGGTTTTACAGTAGATCTTTCAGACAAAACATCATTCAACATGTCGGGAATGGTTCGTACCTTCGAAAGTGAAAATAACAATACGGTCGATAATTATGCATATAATGCTGCCAGAGTTGTTGATTCTTATTCCCAGACTCTGGCGTTAGGCAACAGCAAAAACCTTTCACTTCAGGGTGATTTAGGTTTGGATCATAAATTTAATACTAACGGGCATAATATTTATCTCTCTTTAAGTTTACAGAAAAGCGACAATAAATCCAGCGAAGATTCCCGTGAGTTCGACAACACTCTTTTTAAGTACGGATCACTTGGGGCAAACAATA
>JAHRWY010000235.1:0-4242 GCA_019104935.1 Kaistella sp. | reverse complement strand
AATTTTAAACAACAAAAAGCCTCAGAAAATGCTGAGGCTTTTTATCTAAACTATTTTTGGTTACGCTTCACAACTCGAACATGTTACAAAATTCACCATCATTTCCTTAGAAACAGACGAACTTCTTTGGTAATACAAAGTTTTTACGCCTTTTTTCCAGGCTTCGATGTAAAGGTAGTTGACGTCTTTTACCGGCATCGTGGACGGAATTTGTAAGTTTAAAGATTGCGCCTGATCGATATACTGCTGTCTTTGTGCTGCCTGAGAAATAATTTCCATCGGAGAAATTTCTCTGAACGTTTTGAAGACTGCTTTTTCTTCTTCCGTAAGCTCATTTAAATGCTGTACAGAACCGTGATTCAGCATAATTGTTCTCCACGTTTCCTCGTTATCGAGACCTTTTTCCTGAAGGAGTTTTGCCAAATATTTGTTTTTACGCATGAAATTTCCTTTTGCCAAACCTGCTTTGTAATAATTCGAAGCAAAAGGTTCAATTCCCGGTGACGTCTGACCCAAAATCGCAGAGCTTGAAGTGGTAGGAGCAATCGCCATGGTGGTGGTATTCCGCATTCCGTAACCTTTCAGCAATTCCGGTTCGCCATAAATATTCGCCAGCTCCTGTGATGCTGCGATCGACTGTTCTTTGATCTGTCTGAACGCTCTCGCATTAAATTGCGTCGCCTCGAAACTTTCAAAAGGAATCATATTTTTCTGCAGATAAGAATGATAACCCAAAACGCCCAAACCAAGTGCTCTGTGGCGTAAAGCGAAGTTTCTGGCTCCTGTGAGGTAATAATTCCCTTCAGTTTTTTCAATAAATTCAGATAAAACCGCATCAAGGAAATAAATAGCAAGTTTTACGGCGTCGGTATCTTTCCATTCGTCGTATAATTCGAGGTTCATCGAAGACAGACAGCAGATAAAAGACTCTTCCTTGGAAGACGGCAGCATAATTTCCGAGCAAAGGTTACTCGCATTGATGGTCATTCCCAAATCTTTGTAAACCTGAGGCTTGTTTCTGTTCACATTATCGGAGAAAAGAATATACGGCAAACCTTTCTGCTGGCGGCTTTCCAGAACGCGCGCCCAGATTTTTCGTTTTTCGATATCGCCATCGATCATATCCTGCATCCAGTAATCAGGCACACAGATTCCCGTAAAAAGGTTCTGAATCGGGCTTCCAATATCTTTAATTGATAGAAATTCTTCAATATCACCGTGATCAATATCCAGATAAGCGGCAAAAGCTCCACGTCGGACACCGCCCTGCGAAACCACGTCCATCGCGGTATCATAAAGTTTCATGAAAGAAACAGCACCGGAGGATTTTCCGTTGTCGGTTACAGCAGTTCCACGGTTTCTCAGTTCCCCGAAATAGCCGGAAGTTCCGCCTCCAATTTTCGTCTGCATGATCACTTCGCCCAGTTTGTGGGTAATTCCTTCGATATTATCGGGAACATGAACGTTGAAACATGAAATCGGCAAACCGCGCTGGGTTCCCATATTCGCCCAAACCGGCGACGAAAAACTGATCCAGCCTTTGGTTATCATTTCCTCAAAAGCGGGCTGAAGTTCAGGTTTGTATAATCTTTTTGCTGCGGCAGTGGTAATTCTTTCGATGGCACCTTTTACGGTTTCGCCTTTCAAAAGGTAACCGCGGTTCAGCATTTGTTCGGACTCTTCGTTGAGCCACCAGATATTTGTATTTTCTTCCATTTGTATGCTTTTTGGCAGTTGGCTTTAAGCTTTCTGCGTTATTTTTTTTTTTATTTTTAGGAGCAGCGAGATTTTTGCTTTCTCACAAAATCCGTCCCGCTTTACGCTGTATCTTTTTTGTTGATTTCGGCTCCGCTCAATCACCAAAAAAGGATGACTCTGCAATCGGGGCTAAAAGTTCTGTCGTTTTTCTTTCGAAGGTTTTCAGCGTAAAATAGGTTTTGGCTAAAGCCGATTATGCTTTCTTCGACATAAACGGGCTAAAGCCCGTTTCTATTGATAATAATTAGCTGTACTGACGCTCGCTTCGCTCGCGCCACTCAACTTAAAACAAATCGTTCTCGGTAATACTCTTATCGTGCTTGGTATAATCTACCGGTCTTTTGGCAAAGAAATCATCCATAGAATTGGCGAAAACTTCTTCTTCAAACCAAATCATGGGTCGGTACTGTTCCGGCGAAATGTTGTAGCGGGTTTTCATGCCGATTTTCTTCAGACTGTCGTCTACGCGGTATTTCATAAAGTTCAGCAGATCTTCTTTCGTGAAATTATCGATTTCGCCGAGTTCGAAAATCCAGTCCAGTATTTCTTCTTCCACGGTAATCGAATGATCAACCAGCGTGTAAATATCTTCAATATCAGAATCTGTTAGTAATTCCGGCTGTTCTTCACGGATTTTGTTGATCAGATAAATTCCTGCATTGGCGTGAATCTGCTCGTCAACGGAAGTCCACGCGATAATGTTACTTACATTTTTCATGTAACCTTTGAATCTTGTGAACGACAAAATAATCGCAAACTGAGAAAAAAGAGATACGTTTTCGATCAGGATACTGAAAAGCAGAAGCGACGAAACATATTCTTTCGGCGTGGTGGAATTGGCATGCCTTAAAACGTTCGAAAGAAAATCGATTCTCTTTTTAATCGCAGGAATCTCGACAACTTTTGAAAACTCGTCGTTATATCCCAACACTTCCAGCAATCTTGAATACGCTTCAGAGTGGCGGAATTCGCATTCTGCAAAAGTAGAACCCAACCCGTTGAGTTCGGGTTTCGGCATGTGGTTATAAAGATTTCCCCAGAATGTTTTTACAGAAACTTCGATCTGGGCAATGGCTAAAAGAGCGTTTTTAATCGCGTTTTTTTCATGAGGCTCAAGCTGCGACTGAAAATCCTGTACATCTGCCGTAAAATCTACCTCAGAATGCACCCAAAATGATTTGTTAATCGCTTCTACGAACTGCAAAACCTCCGGATATTCAAATGGTTTGTAACTTACTCTTTTATCAAAAATCCCCATAACGTATTGTATTTTAAAAATTGATCAATTTAAGGCTCAGGAAACATTTCAATCCCAATCAACTTACTGCTTTACAGCTAATTGATTTATTTATTGGACTTTAAAACTTAGATATTGTTTCCGGTAAGCGTGAACCACAAAAGTAGATAATTGAATGTGATATTAAAAGCGATAAAAATTAAATCTCTGACTTTAAGCAGTAAAAGTTTTCCACAATCACACAGACCTCGCACTGTTACCTATTTTGCCGGGTACAACAAAACAAACACGATATCAACAGACTTTTTTCATTAAACACATGCCTGAAAACACCTTATAACAAAAGAATAATTATTAAACAGATAGTATATAAAAAAGAAAAGCACAGTTGTAACAAACCGCACTTTCTATCTACTTATCTTTTAAATAAATTTCTGCGCTCCATGGTAGTAATAAAGGACTTACATAAATCTTACGATACAGGAAAGAGCAAACTTCACGTTCTGAAAGGAATAAACCTCACCATTGAAGAAGGAGAGTTTGTTTCGATTATGGGAAGTTCGGGTTCCGGAAAATCTACCCTGCTTAATATTATTGGTATTCTGGATGAAAAAGATTCGGGTGTTTACAATCTCGACGGAATCCCGATTGAAGATTTATCCGAAGTAAAAGCCGCAGAATACCGAAGCAGATTTCTGGGATTTATCTTCCAGTCGTTCAACCTTATCGGTTACAAAACCGCGCTGGAGAATGTTGCGCTCCCACTCTATTACCAAAATGTCTCCAGAAAAGAACGCAACCAGAAAGCCATGGAATATCTTGAAAAAGTAGGTCTTGCAGAATGGGCCAGTCACCTTCCGAATGAACTTTCAGGCGGACAGAAACAAAGAGTCGCCATTGCCCGGGCTTTAATTACAGATCCAAAAATTATTCTTGCCGATGAACCCACCGGAGCATTAGATTCTAAAACCACTTACGATATTATGAAACTGCTTCAGGAAATCAACCGAAGCGGAAAAACCATCATTGTGGTGACACACGAACCCGACGTAGCCGCAGAAACCAAAAGAAATGTAATTCTAAAAGACGGAATTATAGAGAGCGATGAGTTCATTACCCAACGTGTTCTCGCTTAAACCAAAATCCTGAACATTAAATCATATGTTTGATATAGACCGCTGGAGAGAAATTTTTGAATCAATTCGCAGTAATTTATTGCGAACGGTGCTGTCGGGATTTACGGTGGC
>JAHRWY010000223.1:0-4105 GCA_019104935.1 Kaistella sp. | reverse complement strand
GCCTTCCGGAAATTGATTTCTGAATTCATTGTTTGCTGATTATGTACCACAGATTGTGTGGTGTTCATCATGTTCCAGGTTTTTTTGGTAATCCAGTATTCCACATTATTCCGGTCCGGTTCGCCGTGGTAAGCCACTATAATTTCGCCTTTCAGTTCTGCGCCCAGTCTTTCCATAGCCTTGCGGGAGCGCCAGTTTTCAGCCCCGACATGAAATTTCACCAAATCCACATACTGGAAAATATAATCAAGCATCAGTTTCTTGGCCTGAGGATTGAGTCTGGAACCCCAGAATTTTGTTCCGTAAAAGGTATAGCCGATAAAAACTGAACGTGCCTCTTCATTATAATCATAAAACCGTGTACTACCGGCCACTTCCCCACTTTCTTTATCAAGGATAAGAAATGCGCCACCCGACATCATCGCTCCTTCAAAGAAATTACGGAACGGTTCCCTTTCGCAGCGGTTTTTGTTCGGATGCTGTGCCCAGATTTCGGGATCTGAGGCCACCTTATAAAGCCGTTCAAAATCACCTTCCTGAAGAGGAAGCAATTTTACTTCACTATTTTCCAGCGTGGGTTGCAATAAGTTTTCCATAGCTTTTTTTCAAAGATAAAAATTTTAAGAATTATTTATCTTCCGTTAAAATAAGTGACCTTTAAAAAAGAATCGACTTTTCCAGCTCCAGCAGTTTCTGTTTGCGCCAGATTCCACCGCCGTAGCCGGTGAGCGTTCCGTTGGTGCCGATGACTCTGTGACAAGGGATGATGATGGAAATTTTGTTGAGACCATTGGCATTCGCCACGGCCCTCACTGCTTTGGGATTGCCCAGAATACTCGCCTGTTCCTGGTAACTTCTCGTGGTTCCGTAGGGGATTTTACGAAGCACTTCCCAGACACTTTTCTGAAAATCAGTCCCCACGGGCGATAGCGGAACAGTAAAATCCTTGCGTGTTCCTTCGAAATATTCAGCAAGTTCTTTTTCTAAAGTTTTGAAGTGCGGATTTTCACCCTGAATGATGTTGGCATTAAAATGCTTCGAAATCTCTTTCAGTTCCGTGGGCAGTGCTTTCCTGTCGGAAAACTCAAGCATACAGATTCCGTGTTCATCAGCGCAGGCGATCATGGTTCCGAGCGGTGTTTCGATTCTTTTTAAATCTACCACTTTTTCACTTTTCGAATGCTTTGGTGAAACGCCAAAGATATTTTTAAAACTTTCATTAAAACCACTCAGGCTCTCATAACCGCTTTCGAAGGCTGTGTCGGTCACATTCCCGCCCAAATTCAGTTTCTTAAAAGCTGAATTCAGCTTAAACATCCGCTGGAACGCATGAAACGTCATGCCATGGTGCTTCATGAACCACCGGCGGACGGTTGCCGGCTCCAGACCTCTTTTCACCAGATCGTAATCCCTGAATTTCAGAGAAGGATCCGCCGCCAGTTCGTTCAGCAAATGCTGAATTCCTTCAGGCGTTTCATCCGGATTTTCAAGGGGCTTGCAGACTTTGCAGGGCCTGTACCCTTTCAGGATTGCATCTTTGGTATTGGTGAAAAACTCCACATTTTCAAACTTCGGTTTGCGCGCCGTGCAGGTAGGCCGGCAGAAAATCCCGGTGGTTTTCACGCCCATCCAGAATACGCCTTCGAAATCGGGGTTTTTGTCGGAAGAAGCCTGATACATTATTTCGTTAGAAAGTTCCATCTTGTAAATTTAAAGCAAATTTAGGTCGGTATGAAAAACTTTACAACCGAAAAATTGACAGGTATTTTTTGGTACTTAATAAAAAAAATGTCTCAAAAGATTGAGACATTCAGTTTATTTCCTGCGGGTGTCCGTAAACTCATAAGAGTCGTTGTTCATCCCGACACTGATACTTTGTGATTTGAATTTTATCTGGTTTTCATTGAGCACAGAATAGGTATACACATCTGTTTTCCCTGATTCTTCATGATATTCGTAGAATTTATTTCCTTCGATCCACCAGTTTCCGGTTTCCTGGGTTTCCTGGGTTCTGCCGTTTTGGGTAAAAACAAAGTCTAAAATAAAAGTACCGTCTCCATTCCGTGTCATATCCCATTTTTTCTCCACGCCGTCAATCTGCTGATCTTTTTCGGAGCCGGACCAAACGCCAACCAAGCGGTTATCGATTTTCTTTCCGTTTTCTAATGTTGTCATCTGGGTGGAACATGAAATGGCGAACATCGTGATCAATACAGCCAACAAACCCCAGTTTAAAATTTTCTTCATATTTATTACCAATTATTTCTTTGCCGCAGCGTCACGTTCGATCTGGCGGATTTCTTTCAGCTTTTCAACCACTTTGGTAACGGTCTCAGGATTTGCAGCTTTTACGGGAACAGTCACTTTGGTCTGGTCCCATTTCACCACCATATCCACTGCATTATCGTCCACAGGATTAAGTTCGATGCCGAACCATTCCTGCTTTTCCGACAGTTTCTGTACAGGCACGGTAATGTCGGTTACATTCAGTTTTTCGTCGTAGGCGTAGGCTCCCCACTGCTGGGCATCTTTGTTCAGGATGACTTTCCACTCCTTCTCTGCCGGAATTACAAACAAACCGTAAGACCCTGCGGGCACTGTTTTTCCGCCGAAATTTACTGCCTGCCCAAAGGTAATTTTAGTCGCGCCATTGGCACCGGCTCTCCACACCTTATTATAGGGTACAAGATCACCGAAAATCTTCCGCCCTTTTACTCCCGGTCTTCCGTAATCCACTGAAATTTTAGTGGTAGAAAACTGCTGTTCCACCGTTTGTCTCGGACTGGCAGCCGGAAGCGTGTGCTGAGCATAAGCAAACAAGGTTGAGGAAATAAAAGCTGCAATCAATAGTTTTTTCATTCTTATAATTTTTTTTAAAGATAGAAAATTATCGGTAAACGGAAACATATCTTTAAAAGCTTTTCGTACGGTCAACAAATATTTATTTATTTTTCTTTAAACCCACTTTCAGGAATTCGGTATATTCCTTTTTAACAGTTTCCGGTTCCACGACTGTAAAGCACTCAGCATGGGTATCTCAGTTTTTAAACTCTTCAGCAGGGAAAACTTAATAAGGAAAACTTAATTCTGTTTTTCGACTTTGTCTGGAAAAAGAGATAACATTACTTCACTTACAAGACAATGGACGCCGAATCTACCAGCGCAGAATCAGAATCATATTCGTACGAATAATAACTTTCGTCATTGTCGGCGCAAATGTGCGTATAAATCAGTTCTCCTACTGTACCAGGCACTACGGGCTCGCTGTTTATACCAAAAGAAGAACTGTTCAATACTTTTCCGTTTCTGTCGTAGGTAACTTGATTCGTAATATCATATTCTCTTTCATGGCAGGAAACTTTCCAGAGCTGGAGATTCTGTTTTCCTCCCGTAGTAATGAATTTTCCGTTCTTGCTTTTTACTCTTTTGGTAGGATACTGAAATTTAATCCATGCGCTGGTAGACGTTTCACGGCTTGCGGAAATGGTAAATTCTGAAGATTGATAAATCTGAATAAATCCGGATGCACTATCTGTTTTCTTAAAAGCAAAAATGATAAGCAGTGCCGCCATAATCGCTGTGGGAAGTAAGAGGTAATGTTTCTTCATTGTACTGTCTGATATTATATTTATTAATTATTTCATTACTTTATGCGATGCCCTTAACTTTGCCAGAGTTGATTGCCGTTTTCAACTTTGCCGTAGTAAGCGACCATGCACTTTGTCAAAGTTTTACACAGCATAATAATACTTTGACAAAGTTCAAAGGAAAAACCTCCCTGCTACTGAAACAAAGTTTGTCAAAGTGTCAATGCGTGTGATCAAAACTTTGGCAAACTTAGTCATAGCGCGTTCTCTCCTCCGCCACCATTCCCAATCCATTCACCATTCCCTCTGCCTCACCCACCGTTACCTGACCGTTCATCAGCATGGGCAGCAGCCAGTCGCGGAGTTGGGCGAGCTGCTGATTTTGCAAAAGAATATTATTCATTCTTAAGTAAATCACTTCAGTTAATGTACTATAAGCATTTATCGTTTCTTTATTAAACAATATAGGAATGGCCCGCAGTGAATTCAGTCCAATAAATTTTTGAATACTACCTGAA
>JAHRWY010000050.1:0-3355 GCA_019104935.1 Kaistella sp. | reverse complement strand
TATTTTCGAAATTTTATCCAAGAGACTCCTGGTATTGCTCTGCAGTAATAAGTTCTGATAAATCTGCACCTTCCCCAATTGCCACTTTAATAATCCACCCTTTACCATAAGGATCGGTATTAAGGAGTTCCGGCTGGTCTTCCAGATCGGAATTGAATTCGGTTACTTTGCCGCTCACCGGCAGGAAAAGATCAGAAACGGTCTTCACTGCTTCTACACTCCCGAAAACATCTCCTGCAGAAAGATCATCATCTACAGAATCTACATCTACAAAAACGATATCACCCAATTCTCCCTGAGCGAAATCTGTAATTCCAATTGTTGCGATGTCTCCATCAATTCTAACCCATTCATGGTCCTTTGTGTACTTTAATTCTGAAGGTGTGTTCATTTTTTTAAATTTTATTTTTCAAAATTACTTAAAAATATCATAATCTCAAATGTTTCACCGAATTTATTGGAACGATTCCAGGGTTTCAGCACCGTCCGAAAGCTCAAAATATTTACCTGTTCCACCGTTTTTGCTTCTTTTCTTATCTTTGTTCTTTTAAAGAACAACAGCGCACGACCTTTTTGAGGTCTGTTCCTGTTTCAACCAACTAAATTTTACTCATGATTTTATCTGAAAAATTAGAAACCGCTCAGGAATCTTTCAAAAAATGGCGGGAAGTGCCCTTTTCTGAAAAGCAGCAATATTTGTTTAAACTTGCAGACCTGCTTGAAAAGAATGCAGAGGAATTTGGCAGGAATATTACGCTCGAGATGAACAAACCCCTTTCCCAATCCATCGCCGAGATTGAAAAATGCGCGCTGATGGCCCGATATTACGGAAATGTGGAAAATGTACTGAAGCCAGAGAAAATAAAGACCGAATATAGAGTTTCAGAAATACATTATGCACCGCTGGGCGTTATATTAGGTGTAATGCCCTGGAATTTCCCGTTCTGGCAGGTTCTGAGATTTGCGGTACCAGCAATTCTTGCAGGAAATACCGTGGTGCTGAAGCACGCATCCATCTGTTTCGGAAGCGGCAGAATGATTGAAAAACTGTTTACCGATGCAGGTTTCCCCGAAGGAGTGTTCCAGAATCTGGAAATCGGGCATGCTGAAGTGAAGTCTGTTTTAGAAAACCCTATTATTAAAGGCGTAAGTTTAACCGGTAGTGAAAAAGCAGGTGGAAAAGTTGCCGCCATTGCCGGGAAAAACATCAAGAAATCGCTGCTCGAACTCGGCGGTAGCGATGCATTCATCGTTTTGGATGATTCAGATTTAAAGGAAGCGGCGAAAAGCGGCGCCAAGGCAAGACTTCAGAATTGTGGCCAGGCCTGCAATGCTGCGAAGCGTTTCATTATTCAAAAAAATGCAGAAGAAAAATTTTTACCGCTGTTCATTACAGAATATCAAAAATTTGTCCCTGGCGATCCATTGAAAAAAGAAACAAACCTCAGCGGAATGGCAAGGCCCGATCTGGCAGATGAGTTGGAAAAGCAATACGAAAAAGCCCTCAAAAACGGCGCTGAAATTATTCTGCCGCTCAAAAGAATTTCCGACAAGGTATTCGAACCGGGTCTCATCAGGGTAGAAAAAGGCAATCCAATTCTTGAAGAAGAACTTTTCGGTCCATTGGGAATGGTGATGATTGCCCAAAATGATCAGGAAGCGCTGGAGCTGGCGAATGATATTCCGTTCGGGCTTGCCAATTCGGTATGGACAAAGGATGAAAAGAGACAGTTGTTCTTCATTGAAAATCTGGAATCGGGAACTGTAACCATTAATAAGGAAACAAGCTCTGATCCCCGACTGCCCTTTGGCGGTGCAAAATCTTCGGGCTATGGTACCGAACTTTCGATGATTGCTTTAAAGGAATTTGTAACAGCGAAAACCGTTGTAGGAAATTAAAATTTATAGAAGAAAAACAAACGCCGGAAATTTTCCGGCGTTTTTATTAAGATTCACTATCTGCAACATCGCGTTTCAGCTGCGCTCTGTACAATGTAGAATAATAACCATTTTTATCGAGAAGTTCCAGGTGTTTGCCCTCTTCTACGATACGGCCGCGCTCCATCACGATGATTTTATCTGCTTTTTCGATCGTGGAAAGCCGGTGAGCGATAATAATGGAAGTTCGGTTTTTCGTAATCTTTTCGGTAGCACGCTGAATCAGTTTTTCACTTTCGTGGTCTATGGAAGACGTCGCTTCGTCTAAAATCAGGATTTTAGGATCAGACAGGTAAGCGCGCAGGAACGACAGCAACTGCCGCTGTCCCAAAGAAATCGAAGAACCTCTTTCGCGCACCACGTAATCGTAACCACCGGGCAGGCTTTCGATAAACTCATCCACTTCAATGTCTTTTGCCACGGCTTTAATTTTTTCTAAAGTAATGCTTTCGTCACCGAAGGTCAGGTTTTCGAAAATCGTTCCGTGAAAAAGAAAAACATCCTGAAGCACCACCCCGATATGGCTTCTTAAATTATAAAGTTCGTAATCTTTCAGCGCTACATCATCAAGCAGAATTTTACCTGAATTAATGTCGTAAAGTCTCGTGATCAGGCTTATAATCGTAGATTTTCCGGCACCGGTTGCTCCCACAATTGCAACAGTTTCGCCCGGATTCACTTTAAAACTGATGCCTTTTAAAACTTCCTGATTTTCATCGTAGGAAAAATATACGTCTTTAAATTCAATTTTCCCGTCGAAATGATCTTTCATCACCGTTCCCTCATTCGGAAGTGCAAAATCTTCATCCATAACACCCAAAACTCTTTCAGCACCCACAATTCCTCGCTGAATATTATTGAACCGGTCAGCAATCTGTCTCAACGGACGGATCAGCATCGAGATGTACTGGATAAATGCAATAACAACACCCGCAGAAATTGTGATATATCCACCGTAGAAAAGAATGAATCCTATAAATAAGGACGAAATAAGTTCTACCACCGGAAAAAACAGCGAGAAAATAAATACCGTTCTCAGCAACGCTGCCTTTAACGTAATATTGATCTGATCGAATTTTTTGAATTCGGCCTGCTGACGGTTGAACACCTGGATGAGTGACATTCCCTGCAGGCGCTCCTGTACGAATGAGTTTTGGTTGGCGGTCCAAGTTCTTTCATCGCCGAAAGCTTTTCTCAATTTTTTCTGGAAAAATCTTGTGATCACTACCATCAGCGGGAGTATGGCCAAAGAGATATAACTCAGATGCACATCCACCTGGAACATCATGATCAGTACGAAAACAATCCTTAGAATATCCCCAAACACCATCAAAAATCCATCTGTATATACCGTTGAAATCGTTTCCACATCTCCTACAGCTCTTGTCACCAGCTGGCCGATGGCGGTTTTATCGAA
>JAHRWY010000205.1:0-9031 GCA_019104935.1 Kaistella sp. | reverse complement strand
AGTGATTCCGTAGAATTTTTCAGCGGCATAGAACACCCCTTTCTCCAGAACAGTTGTTACTTCGAAATAAGGTTTTATGGCATTTTCGTCTAAATCATATTTTGCTTTTCTCACTTGTTCAGAATAGAAATTCCAGTCCCAAGGCTCTACAGTGAAGCCTCCTTTTTGTTTGTCGATTAAAGCCTGAATCTCGTTGCTTTCTCTTTTGGCAGTTTCTACAGCTGGTTTTGCGAGTTGAGCTAAAAGATTCATAGCATTTTCTGGAGTTTTCGCCATTTGATCCTGAAGTTTCCATTCTGCGAAAGATTTTTTACCGGAAAGATGTGCTTTTTCCATTCTCAGTTTGGCCTGTCTTTCGAGGATGCTTCTGGTATCATCAGCATTGCCTTTTTCGGCTCTGTACCAGGATGCTTTAAAGAGTTTTTCTCTGGTAGCTCTGTTTTTCAGATTCTGCAAAAGTGGCTGCTGGGTTGTATTTAAAAGCGTTAATAGATATTTCCCTTCGTGACCTGCGGCTTTCGCATCTGCTGCAGCTGCGGCAATTTCGTCAGCGGAAAGTCCGTCTAATTCTTTCACATCAGAAATCAGCACGGCACCGTTCTTTCTTGCATCCAAAAGTTTGCTGGTAAACTGGGTTGAAAGTGTCGCCAGTTCTTCGTTGATTTTTTTAACTTTCTCCTTATTTTCTGCAGACAGGTTTGCGCCCGCAATTTCGAAATTTGTTCGGTAAAGTTCGAGAACCCTTTTCTCTTCCGCTCCTAAACTTTCAGTGTTGATCGCTTTTATTCTTGAATAAAGTTTTTCATTCAGATAAATTTTATCACTTAACCCCGAAAAAACCGGCGCATATTCTTCTTCAAGTTTCTGTAAAGCAGGATTTGTGTTGGAACCGGTAAGATTATAAAAAACAATCTGTGCTCTCTTCAGGATTTCTCCACTGTTTTCCAGTGCAACAATGGTGTTGGCAAAAGTCGGAGCACTTGGGTTATTGGCGATATTTTCAATCTCAGCAAGCTGAACTTTCATCCCGTAATCGAACGCAGGTTTAAAATGTTCATCTTTAATTTTATCGAATTCAGGTGCCTGGTACTGCAGCGCACTTTTCTTCATAAAAGGATTTGAGGATAAACTTGCGTCGGGAGCAGGAATTTCTGTGGTTGTGGAATCTGTTGTTTTCATTGTAGAACATGCAGTATTAATTGCCAGTGAGGAAATTAATAATACAGATGTAATATTTTTCATTTTTGAACTGTTAATTGAAGTAAAGATATTAAATTTAACGAAATTAAAAACCAAATAACATGAAAACCCTGCTCCTCGCCGCAACTTTTTCTGTTGCCCTACTCTCCTGCAACCTCAAACCCGACACTGTTTTTTCGGTAAACTTCACACCTAAAGAAGGAAAAGGCATAATTAAAACCCAGGAGTTCAATATGAATTTCGATGAAATTAAAGTCGCACAGTCCATCTCCGCAGAAGTAGTAAAATCCGATACCGAGAAAGTCGTAATATCCGCACCTTCTGATATCATTGATGAGATTTTGGTAGAGAATACCGACGGAAAACTTTTCATTCATTTTAAACCCAAAAGCAATATTTCCGCACGCAATGTGGCTGCTAAAATTTTTGTGAAAGATTTCTCGCATCTGGAAGCAACTTCCTCCGCTAAAATCAATGTTAAAGATAAATTCACGCAGGACAAAACCGATGTGAAAGTTTCAAGTTCGGGAAGCATTACCGGAAATCTGGAAGCGAATGACCTTTCGGTAGATGTATCGAGCTCCGGGAGTTTTTCTGGAGAAATCTGGGCGGTAAATCTGGAGGCAGAAGCGACTTCTTCCGGCGACATCAAAATTTCAGGTAAAGCTAAAAACGGTGAGTTGAGAGCTTCTTCTTCCGGCAGTTTAAAAGCCCGCGACCTTAATGCTTCTTATGCAGAAATTCAGGCGTCCAGCAGCGGAAGCGTAAGTCTTTCCGTGAGTACGGAATTGGATGCAGCTGCAAGTTCTGCGGGTGATATTTCGGTTTACCGCACGGGAAATCTTACTATTAAAAATCAGAAGGAAAGCAGTGGCGGAAGTATTTCGCTCCATTAATTTTACAGAACCCTGCTCACCTTAAAAAACAATGTATGCTTACCCAAGTTCATCCCAAAATACCGATGCGAAACAAGAAAATCACCTGTGAATTCTATATCAATTCGTTAGGTTTTGAAGAAATTGGAACCGTAGATTTTGAGGGGTATTTAATGATTAAAAAAGACCAAATCGAGCTGCATTTTTTTCTGTTCGAAAACATCAGTCCGCTGGAAAACTACAGTCAAATCTACATTCGGACAGATGATATTGAAGCATTATACAAAGATTTCATCCGAAAACAAATCGAAATTCATCCACACGGGAAGTTGCAACGAAAACCCTGGGGACAAAAGGAGTTTTCCATCCTCGATCCGGATGGAAATCTGCTCACTTTCGGACAGTTTTCAGATTAATTCATAAAAAAATCAGTCGCTAAAAAGACTGATTTTTTTTTTATTTATTTGAGCGAAAAATTTACCAACCCCCTGAAGCGCCGCCGCCGCCGAAACTTCCGCCGCCGCCAAAGCCTCCAAAGCCACCGCCGGAACCGCCTCCAAAGCCGCCGCCGCCGAAACCTCCGCCTCCGAAACTGCCCGGGAATGGGAAAAATCCTCCTGGGTAAGTTCTCCTGCCGCGTCGCGAAAGGATGACATCATCATCGTCATCATTATTTCCGCCGCCTCTGTTTTTGAAAAGAAAACTCAGAATTATCAATACAAAAAAGGCAATGATAAGGAGCTGCATTACGCTTAAACGGCCTTCATCAGACGTTTCTTTAACAATAGGTTTAAATTTACCCTGAACAACTTCCATCAAAGCAGTAGTACCGCGGTTGATGCCTTCATACCAAAGTCCCTGTTTGAAATTGGGTGTTACAATATAATCCAGAATCTGTCCTGCTACAGATGCGGTAAGGTATCTTTCGACACCACGCCCCTGCTGTATGGAGAATCTGCGGTCTTCTGTCGCGATCAGAAAAATGATGCCGTTGTCCTGTTCTTTTTCACCAATTCCCCACTTTTCGCCGTACATGGTTGCAAGATAATTGATGTCCTCCCCTTTTGTAGTGGGAATTATAATTACGGCGATTTCCGTAGAAGTGGAGTCGTAAAACTTAATGAGTTTTTGGTTAAGCTGCTCCCGTTCTGCGGCAGTTAATAAACCAACCTCATCGGTAACCGGGAAAACCTTCGTTGGTTTTGCAGGGACTAACTGGGCAAAAACAAAGATGTTCAGGCCCAAAAAGAGAACAACAAGAAATTTATTTAGAGAACGTAATCTCATTCGACAGTTCGTTATGATTTTCTCCCGTCACCGGGAAATGTTTTTTGAGTTCGTAACCGGTTTCAAGAATGGCGTTCTTCAGCCCGTCGTGATAATTTCCTTTGGAAAATTCTGCCGTGATCTGATCATGCATCCTGTCCCAGAAATTCTGATGAACCTTTTGATGAATCCCTGCATCGCCAATAATAGTGAGGTAATGTTGCTCGAAATTTACATGAAAAAGAACCGCATTTTTTTCTGCAGTTTTGTCCTTACAAAGTGTTTTGAACACTTCAAAAGCGATCTCGGCATTGTTTCCCTCGGAGTTGGAATCTATATGTACGCGGATTTCGCCGGTAGAATGATCTTCTGCTGACTGAATGGCTTCCACGAGGGAAGCCATTTGTTCATCTGTAAGGAAATTACTCATTAATTGGTAAATACTTCAGGGGCTTTTTCGGCTCCTGCCGCTGCTTTGAAATAAGGTTTCTCTTTAAAATTCGTGAAGTTTGCCAGAATATTATTCGGGAATGTTTTAATCGAAGTGTTATAATCCTGCGCGGCTTCGTTGTAATAAACGGTTTCGCTTCGGATGCTGTTTTCAATCGCGGTATATTCTCTCTGGAAATTCATGTACTGTTGATCAGCCTTAAGATTGGGATACTGTTCTACAACAGCCATTAATCTGCTCAGCGCGCCACTCAGTTCACCCTGTGCTGCCTGAAATTTTGCCATGTCGGCCTCAGTCATATTGGTTGGGTCTACAGTGATAGAAGTTGCTTTTGAACGTGCTTCAATCACTTTCGTTAAGGTTTCCTGCTCGAACTGTGAATACGATTTTACGGTTCTTTCCAGGTTAGGAATGAGATTTGCGCGTTTTTGGTAAACAGTTTCTACGTTCGACCATTTGGTGTTCACCGTTTGTTCTTTTGTCGTAAAACTGTTATAGCCATTTTTGCCCCAGAAAAATAATATTACAGCAATCACGAGTAGAGCGATACCGATAGTTCCGGCGCTCATACAACCTCTGTTTCTCATAGTTTAATATTTTTAATGTTTAAATGTTTGGTACCCAAATATACAAATTATGTGCTAAATTTGTGAAAATTTAAGAAAAATGATCACAATCGTAGTGGCGATGGGTTTAAAAAATGAGATTGGGGCCGGCAATCAACTGCTGTGGCATTTGCCGAAGGATTTAAAACATTTCAAAGAGATTACTTCCGGGCACCCTATTATTATGGGAAGAAAAACCTACGAAAGCATTGGAAAACCTTTGCCAAACCGCACCAATATTGTGGTTTCGCGAAAAAAAGACTGGTTCGAGGAAGGCATCCTGATTGTGGGAAGCCTTAAAGAAGCTATTAAATTCGCGAAAAAACTGGATGAAAACATCTTCATTATCGGTGGCGGTAATATTTATGAACAGACCATCGATCTTGCAGACAGACTTGAAGTAACCCAGGTGAAAGCAGAACTGGAAGCTGATGTATTCTTCCCGAAAATCAATCCGAAAATCTGGCAGAAAACTTCAGAAACCTGCCATGAAAAAGATGAGAAAAACAGCTACAATTTCTGTTTCCAGACTTTCGAGAAAAAGTCTGAAATCTAACTTCTGAAGTTAACCTCAAATTTCTATCTTTGCACTCATAAATTTTAACAATGAACAAATACATAAAATTCGTTATCGCAGGTTTAATGATTGCCGCTGGAATTTATCTCATGATGAACCGTAACATCGGCTGGGGAATCGTAGTCGTACTCCTTTCTTCCATCCCGGTGCTTTTATTCTTCAAAAATGAATTCATCCTGACTGCATTCTGGTATCTGAGAAAGCAGAATATGGAGAAAGCGACCAAATGGCTTTCTAAAATCACCAATTTCGAATCCCAGCTTCACCGTTCTCAGTACGGCTATTTCCATTATTTACAGGGACTTACTTTAGCGCAGGACCATCCTCAAAAAGTAGAACCTCTAATGAAAAAAGCGCTGGAATATGGCCTGAACATGAAACACGACCGTGCCATGGCAACGCTTAACATTGCTGCAGGTGCAATGCAGAAAGGCAGAAAACAGGAAGCGACAAAACTGCTTGAAGAAGCCAAAAGATTAGATTCTGCAGGAATGATGACCGAACAGATTAAGATGCTGAAGGATCAGCTGAAAATGCCGACGATGCAGAAACACATGCACAATCCGAACATGAGACAGCGTGGGAAATTCCATTAAAATGCTTTCGCTGTAAATAATTAAATCCTGAAAATTTTCAGGATTTTTTTTGGAAAAATATTTGTAATGATTATTTATATATGATGCTCGGTTAATCAAATACTCCAGAAATTTTACATTTCCGAATTCTGTTCCACGCCGTAAAATTTAGGCATCTGCCAATGGTATTTCACGGCAAAAGTACGGATGCTCACAATGAGCAAAATGGTGGAAATCTGAACAAAAGTATAGGAAAGACTCGTGTAATTGATGAACAGAAGAAAAACACTGCCTCCCACAATACAGGCTGTCGCATAAATTTCTTTTCTGAAAATAAGCGGAATCCGGTTCAGTAAAATATCACGGATTATACCACCGAAACAGCCTGTTATTGTTCCTAATGTTAAACAGATTAACGGATGAAGATCCGCATTCAGGCCTTTCTGTATCCCGACGATTGTAAAAAGGCCCAGCCCGAAACTGTCGAATATAAAAAGTGTCACCTTAAATTTCTTTTCAACTGATTTAAAGACCATTGAGAAGATGCAGGTAATAAAAATTACGGTACACATGATGAGATCGCGCATCCAGAACACGGGAACATCAAGGAGTAAATCCCGCACCGTTCCGCCACCAACAGATGTAATGAACGCAATAATTAAAACCCCAAAAGGATCAAGCCGTTTCTGCATCGCAGCAAAACTTCCCGACATGGCAAAAGCTACCGTGCCGAGTAATTCTATGGCGAGATTAAGATTTTCGTGAACCTGCAAAATATTATTTTTTTATTGCAACCCGTACTGTATCCGGAACCAAAAGCTCATAATCACCACCGAAGGTAATAATTTCTCTTACAATACTGCTGCTGATAAATGATTTTCCGGCTGAAGTTAAAAGAAAAATTGTTTCAATCTGATTTTCTTTAGTAAGTTCCCGGTTGGTTTGGGCAATGGCTTTTTCAAACTCAAAATCTGCGGGATTTCTTAGTCCGCGGAGAATAAAGTTCACATTTTTGCTGTGGCAATAATCGATAGTTAAACCTTCAAAATGATCCACCTCCACGTTCGGGAATTTTTCAAATGTTTTCTTGATGAATTCTACGCGTTGTTCCAGCGAGAACATATATTTTTTCTGTGAATTCTGGCCGATCGCGATAATTATTTTATCGAAAAGCGGGGCAGCTCTTTCCACAATATCGTAATGACCAAGCGTAATCGGGTCAAACGAACCCGGAAAAACAGCGACTCTCATAGTTTTTTAGTATTTATTTTTTTGCCAAAGCTTTTTCAACCTCGTTTCCGCATAAATCTTTAATGGATATACCGTAAATTTTCGCCTGTTGCGGCAGGATTGAGGCCGGTGAAAATCCGGGATTGGTATTCATTTCCAACATGTACGGCATACCGTTCATAATGATAAATTCGCTTCGGGAGAAACCGCTCATGCCTAAAGAATTGTAGGCTTTTTTAGCAATTTCCTCCACTTTTTTGCGGGTTTCTTCATCAATTCTTGCCGGTGTAATTTCTTCAGAAGCGCCTTCATATTTGGCTTCGTAATCGAAAAACTCTTTATGGGGAACAATTTCTGTAATTCCCAGTACAATGGTTTTCCCGTTGAAATCTACAACTCCCACCGAAACCTCCATACCGTTCAGGAAACTTTCTATTAAAATTTCGTCGTCCTCCGCAAAGGCAAAATCTACTGCTTTAGCAAAATCTTCTTTTACTTTTACTTTAGAAATACCAAGGGAAGAACCGCTTTGGTTGGGCTTTACAAAAAGTGGAAGACCCAGATCTGCGATGATTTCATCAGCATTATATGAGTCTCCTTTTCTCAGGTAAACACTTTTGGCAGAAGGGATTCCGTATTTTGAAAGCACCGCGAGGGTATCTTTTTTATTGAAAGTTAAGGCACTCTGGTAAAATCCGCAGCCGGTATATTTTTGTCCGATGGTGTCCCAATAAGCCTGCAGTTCACCATTTTCTCCCGGTTTCCCATGAATGATATTGAAACATACATCAAATTTCACTTTGTAATCACTTTCAAGGGTGACCGAAAAATCTGCTTTATTGATGGGGAGATTCTGGTCTCTGTCGTCTACGAAATACCATTCGTCTTTCAGGATTATCACTTTATAAACATTATATAAATCCCGGTCGAGTGAGTCGTAAATAAGTTGTCCGCTTTTCAGGGAAACCCTGTACTCATCGGAATATCCACCCATTACTACGGCTACATTTTTCTTTTTCATGCCTTTTAATCTAATCTAGCAAATTTAAACAAAATGTTTAAAATTAGCGTGGTAGCGCCTAATTATTATCCTTCAGATCCTCAAAAATAAAACATCATCATTTCATGAAAAATTAGTGAAACCTGACTTTTCTTTACTCCGAAAAATCCCTATTTTTGCAGCCTATGAAAAGATGGTATCTCTACCCTTTTTCCCTTGGTTATCATTTCGTAACAAGCATTAGAAACGTAATGTATGATTGGGGAATTTCTAAATCGACGAAATTTAAAACTCCGATCATCAATGTCGGGAATCTTTCTGTGGGAGGAAGCGGAAAATCTCCTATGGTAATGTATCTGGCAGAATTGCTCTCCAAAAATTACAGAACCGGAGTCCTGTCCCGCGGTTACGGAAGACTGACCAAAGGCTACGGCATTACCAATTACGACAGCAATTATAAAACCGTGGGCGACGAGGCGATGCAGCTGTTCGAACGTTTCAGGAACCGTTTTGTCATAGGGGTTTCCGAAGAACGGGTTCCCGGTGCTAAAAAGATGATCGACGATATGGATCTGGATGTTCTGATTCTGGATGACGCTTACCAGCACCGCAAAATAAAACCCGGCTTCAGTATTCTGATGACCGATTACAACGATCCTTATTTTAAAGATTTTGTACTTCCGGCCGGTGATTTACGCGAAAGCCGAAGCGGCGCAGCAAGATCACAAATCATCATGGTATCCAAATGTCCCGAAGATCTGACCGAAGAAAATAAGCAGTATTATATCTCGAGAATCAAACCCCAACATTACCAGAAAGTGTTTTTCTCGAGCATTGGATACGACGAGAATATTTACAGCAAAGATAAAATGCTGCCCGATAATAATTTGGGTTATTACGACATTCTGCTGATTACAGGAATTGCGAATCCAAAACCTTTACTCAGTCACCTCTCAAAATTCTCTCAGCGGGTGAAACATCTTAAATTCAAAGACCATCATAATTTCACCGATCAGGACATTAAAAACATTGTCGCAGAATACAAAAAACTGGGCGAATACAAAATCATCCTTACCACCGAGAAAGATTACGTCAGGCTGAAAACTTTTGATTATCTGCGTGATCTGGTTTATTACTGGCCAATTAACGTAAATATCGATAAGAGAGAAGACTTCAATAACACCGTACTCAGCTATGTGGAGAAAAACCGGTAAAATTTATCACTTTTAATTATTCAGCTTATTCAAGTCAG
>JAHRWY010000185.1:0-4311 GCA_019104935.1 Kaistella sp. | reverse complement strand
TAAGATTTTCTCTTTTATGATTGATGACTCCTTTGGAATCACACATCAAAATATTTTCTTTTTTAAGACCTAATTCCACATACAGTTTGGTACAGGCAATAGCAGCAGCGCCGGCGCCATTTACCACCATTTTCACCTCATCAATTTTCTTTCCTGCAATTTCGAGGGAATTAATTAATGCCGCAGCAGAAATAATCGCAGTACCGTGCTGATCATCATGCATCAGCGGTATATTGAGTTCTTCCTTCAATCGCTGCTCAATATAAAAAGCTTCGGGTGCTTTAATATCTTCAAGGTTGATTCCACCGAAAGTTGGGGCGATTCCTTTGACGATCTCAATGAATTTGTCGGGATCTTTTTCATCGATTTCAATATCGAAAACATTGATATCGGCAAAAATTTTAAACAAGAGCCCTTTACCTTCCATCACCGGTTTTGAAGCTTCGGCACCAATGTCGCCCAATGCTAAAACGGCAGTTCCGTTAGAAATTACGGCCACTAAATTCCCTTTTCCTGTATAATCGTAAACTGTTTTGGGATCTTTTTCAATTTCCAGACATGGGATGGCGACACCCGGGGAATAAGCTAAGGAGAGGTCGCGCTGCGAAGAGTGGGGTTTTGAAGGAATGACTTCGATCTTTCCTTTCGGTTCGGTCTTATGATAATCGAGGGCTGCCTGGTTAAAGTTTTTCTCGTCTCTGTTTGTTTTGCTTGACATAATTTTTGGTTTTTCAATATCAGAAACCGGTATCCCAGATTCTGAATAAGATTTCTGAATAAAATCTCTGCATTAATAATTTTTTCCGGCAGTTAGTTTAACTCCAGAATATACTTTTTGTGGTAATCCACTAAACTTTCGATTGGTTTCTGCACCACTTTCCCGACGGTTAAGTTAAGTTCTGCGGCTGCGGCTCTTAAAATATCTTCATAAATAAAAGCGATGTAGCCAATAAAATTGATTTCAACTTTCCCTGCTTCGGGATAAGGAAGCACCTGATAATCGAGGAAATTCTTCATCTCATCGAATACCATATTCTGAAAATAAGGGTGCTTCTTGCGTTCTGCGACAAATTTGTTGAATTCTCCCAAATAAGCATTGGCACGCGGGTTATGGTACATTCTTCTAATCGCTTCTTCGATGGTAAGATGATAGGTACTGATGAAATCGTTTTCTAAATCTTTCGGCAGTTTTTTCATAAAAAAACGTCTTAAGAGATGTTTTCCGAGCGCGCTTCCGCTACCTTCGTCACCGATCAAAAATCCCAGAGAAGGCAAATCGGTTCTGATTTTTTCACCGTCGAAATAGCAGGAATTGGATCCTGTACCGAGAATACAGATTATTGCGGGAGTACCGTTGTAGGCTGCATAGGCTGCGGCCGTCATATCTTCTTTTACCGTAATTTCTGCATTGGGAAAAGCTTTGGTAAACTCATCGGCTACCTTTTTTCTATTATCGGGCGTTCCGCAACCGGATCCGTAAAAAAAAACTTTTTCGATATGATTTTTAAGGAAGAACAGTTCCTGATTCTTATCAATTTCCTGTAGGATAAACTCAGGATTAATGATATTTGGATTGAATCCCAGTGTTGTGGTTTTCAGATTGGGTTCCCCGGTATTTTCGAGAATTACCCAGTCGCATTTCGTGGAGCCGCCGTCGACAATGGCAATCATATACTGTATCGTTTAATCTGCTAAAATATCAATTTTATTTCAAACACTTTGTTATTTACTGCACAATTTTTTGTGTAGAAAACTTAAAAAAAAGTTGGTCATAAAAAAAGCAATTCAAATAACGAATTGCCTGATTTATTACTGAAAACCCAACGATTATTCCACACTCAGTACTTCTACAATTTCGGGAGCAAACTGCTTAATGGTGTTTTCAACGCCCAATTTCATGGTAGAAAAACTCATGGGGCAGCCGTTGCAGTTCCCCTGAAGCTTTACATAAACTACATTGTCTTTAAGATCTACCAATTCGATGTCGCCGCCGTCTTTATTAAGAAACGGCCGGATGCTCTCCAGTGCTTCGAGTACTTTGGTTACGGTTTCTTCCTGTTTTGTTTCCATTATTAATTTTTTGGCTGATAGGTTAAAGGTTCAAATAATAACATGAATCCCAATCAGTTTCCCATTTATTTTTTTGGTGAGCAACCTGCCATGGTTGTAATTTTCACGGCTTCGGTTGGCGGAAGATTTTTGTTTCTTTCCACTAAACTTTCAATCATATTCTGCGCTACAGTTTTATAAATTTGTGTAATCGCAGCTCCTTCCTGCATTGCAGCGGGACGGCCAACGTCGCCTGCTTCTCTGATGCTTTGGATAATCGGGATCTCTCCCAACACCGGAATTCCCAAATCTTCTGCAAGATATTGTGCGCCCTGGTTTCCGAAAATATAATATTTGTTATGCGGCAATTCTTCTGGAGTAAAGTACGACATATTTTCAATTAAACCTAAAACCGGAATATTGATGCTTTCCATCTGGAACATCGCAATCCCTTTTCTTACATCAGCAAGAGCGATATGCTGCGGCGTACTTACAATTACAGCTCCGGTTACCGGAACTTCCTGGATAATTGAGAGGTGAATGTCACCAGTTCCCGGTGGCAGGTCGATTAAAAGAAAATCGAGTTCTCCCCAAGCCGCATCACGAATCATTTGGTTTAAAGCTTTGCTCGCCATAGGTCCGCGCCAAACCACTGCCTGGTTTGCGCCTGAGAAATAACCGATTGAAAGCATTTTCACGCCGTAATTCTCCACTGGTTTCATCAGATTTCTACCGTCGATTTCCACAGAAATTGGTTTTGCTCCCACCGTGTCGAACATGGTAGGAACAGACGGTCCGTAAATATCGGCATCTAAAAGCCCTACTTTAAAGCCCATTTTGGATAAAGTCACCGCTAGATTGGCAGCGACCGTAGATTTGCCTACGCCACCTTTTCCGGAAGCAACGGCAATGATATTCTGTATTCCCGGAATCTGTTTCCCCTTGATTTGGTTCTGCTGAACTTCGGAGGGTTCGGGAGAAGCAATTTTAAGTTTCAAAACTACATTTTCACCAAATTCTGAAGCAAAAGCCTGTTTCATGGCAGCTTCCAGCTTCTTTTTTTCGTGCATTGCAGGTGAATGCGCCGTCATATCAATATATACATCATTTCCCATCACCTGGAAATTGTGTACTAAATCATCAACTTCTATCTCTTTCAGAAATAACTGAACTTTTTCTTTCGTCAACATAATTTTTTACTAAAAATTGAATGACAAATTTACACAAATTTTTCTGTAATTTAGAATGAATAAAATTTAGATTGAACTGACATCAATCAGTATTCAAAGATTTAAAATGCTTTTTCCGACCGGAATTAAAGGCTGCAGTAATAAAGAAAACCAGGAATGACGGGATTAACCAGCCTAACTGATGTTGGGATAAAGGGAGCCAGCTATTTATCTGTTCAACCGATTCAGAGAAAATATTAAAGTGCTGAAAGACAGAAAGTGACGCCACCAATGCTGCAGTAGCCACCGCCGCGATAAACGGTGTTTTTGAAAATATAATTTTCCCGAAGAACAGCAATGTAAGAATCAGTGCGAAGGTAATCGGATAGACAAAGCCCAGAATCACCACGGCATAATCGATGATTTCTTCCACGCTTTTCACCGAAAAATAAGCGGAAACCAAACAGGTTAACACCACGCCCACTTTATAATTTATTTTCCCGAACGTGAATTTCTCAAGAAAGCTGCCCATTGCAGAACTAAGTGCGATTGCTGTAGTAAGACAGGCCAAGGCTACCGCAAATGAAATCACCACGGTGCCGTTTTTACCTAAAACTTCATTCGATATGTGCAGCAGGAGGTCGGTTCGGGAGACATTTTCCGACATAGGATAACCCGAGTGCGCGCCCAGGTAAATTAAACCTCCATAAATAAACAGCAAAGCCACCATAGAGATTAATCCCGCCGCTATGGTAATTTTAAAACGGTCGTTACTGTTGGTATATCCTTTATCAATCGCAGCAGAAATAATAATTCCTGCGAAAATAACCGACGCCAAAACATCCAATGTCTGGTACCCTTCATGAAAAGCAAAAACAAATGATTCCTGAGTACTTATTCCGGTGATTTTAGAAACATCAGGCGGATTCATAATGCCCATCACCACCAAAATTCCTAAACTTAAAATAAGAAAAGGGGTGAGAAAATTTCCAATGATATCTACAATTTTCGATTGCGAAACCGATAAAAAGATGACAACCGCAAAAAAGATGGCGGAGAAAAGAACATTATTAAAGCCCGGAAGAAGCGGTTT
>JAHRWY010000114.1:0-12094 GCA_019104935.1 Kaistella sp. | reverse complement strand
CGGAGCCTTCTTCCTGGCTTACCAGTTCGCCGTTTCGGTTGAAAACACTGATGATATTGGAGTGTGAAAACTCGATCGGAGAAATTTTCTTGTATTTCACCGCAAGTACATTCGCAAACTCACGGGTAGATTCTTCGTCACTTCTCAGGAAAATCCACGGTTGGGAATCCATATTTCTTCCTGCTGCGAATTTTTTCAGAACTTCCGGCGTATCGTTGGTTGGATCGATGGAAATAAGAACGAGTGAAGTGTCCTTCAGTTTGTTTTTTTCAATTTTAGCATGAACTTTCTTCATGTCGGCTACAAGAATTGGGCACGCAGTTCTGCAGCTGGTGAAAATCATAACCATTACAAGATTCTTGCCTTTCAAATCTTTTAAGTGAAGTTTCTCGGCATCCTGATTCTGCCATTTGGAATCCAGTAAAAAAATAGAGCTGTTCGCGCTATCTTTTTTCTGAACTGTTTGTTCCGTATTTTCTTTGCACGAAAAAAGGGTAAGCATCGAAAAAAGGAAGAGCAATATATTTTTCATCTTATTGAAGGTTTTTGGCGCATCTGAACCCGAGGTTTTCAACTGTATAATTCGCTTTTAAACTTGACCGGAATGCATAGCGCATGAATGAGGCATAATTTAGGACGTCGGTGGCACTTGTTGCAGCGGATGCGCAGAAAAGTCCTTTGTCATCGTACTCGCCGGTTCTGGAATCACTTGTCGTCATGATCGAATTAAAATCATCCGTCCATTCCCAAACCAGATCGAACATGTTGTAAACGCCCCAGTAATTAGGTTTTGAAATTTTTACTTTATTCCGCTCCCTGAATTTTTCGTTATAAAGATTGATGAGGTGTGCAGAATAATTCGGTTTGTTTCTGGCGTTGGCAGTTTCTTCGTCGGCCATGGCGACATATTCCCATTCATCCATGGTAGGCAGGCGTTTGCCGGCACTTTTTGCATAAGCTTTCGCTGCAAACCAGGAAACAAAAGTTACGGGCGCATCAGGGTCAGCATTTTTTGGTAATGTTTCGTCATTCTGCCAGTCTCTGAGGTAAGTTTCGTCAGCAAAAATGGCTTTTACATTGCTGCGTTTCCACTTGGGATTTTTCTTTACAAAATCCAGAAATTCCTGGTGGGTAACGGGTCTTTCATCCAGTAAAAAGTCCTGAACTTCTACCAGAGCACTGTCGCTTCCATAAAAAGGCTGGTATTTTCCTCCTTTTATGGTAACCATTTTCACGTCAGGATTTATTTTTACTTCCTCTGTTTGTGTGATTACTTCTTTGGAGGTGTGTTCTGCAGCCGTTTCTGTGCAGCTTTGTAAAATAAAAAAGAAACCGCTGAAGTAGAGGACTGTTTTTAAAATTGCGTACATAGCAGTTTCTTTTTTATTGATGATTTATAATTATTGAACTTTATTGTAAACCTGCGGATTTTTCTCTCCGGTAACTTTCAGTTTTCCAATTGCACCTTTATTGAATGCGCGGAAGATGGAGTGGTCTACAAGTACATATTCGCCCGGTTCTTCTACTTTAAACTCTACGATTACCGCTCCACCAGCTGGAATTAATGTGGTTTGAACGTTTTCGTTGATTTTGGAGCCACCTTCAACATACACCCTGTCGAAAATTTCGCCGATTACGTGGAAAGATGAAGCAAGGTTTGGTCCTGCGTTTCCTACATAAAGTCTTACGGTTTCACCCACTTTAGCTTCAAGCATTTTGTCGCCCATCAGTGCATTTTTCTTACCGTTGAAGACTACATACGTTGGGTTTTCGTCAACACCTTTGTCCTGATCGAAGTCCTGAAGACCTTTTTCATCAGTTTTTCCTTTGGTATAGAATTCACTCTGCATGATGTAATATTCGCGGTCAACTTTTGGCAATCCACCTGCAGGTTCCACTAAAATTAAACCATACATCCCGTTGGCAATGTGCATAGGAACGGGTGCAGCAGCACAGTGATAAACATACAGTCCAGGATTAAGGGCTTTGAAATTAAAAATTGCGGTTTTTCCAGGGGCCACATTTGTAGCTTCTGCACCGCCACCAGGACCGTTCACAGCATGAAGGTCGATATTATGAGGCATTACGCTGTTACTTGCGTTTTTCAGGTGAAGTTCTACTTCGTCACCAACGCGGATTCTGATGAAAGTTCCGGGAACTGTACTGTTGAAAGTCCAGAATTTGTAGGTAACGCCATCGGCCAGTTCGCCTTCTTCTTCAGTTGCTTCCAGATGAACAATTACTTTTTTTGCAGCTCTGTCGCCAACGGGTGCCGGAACTGTAGGTGGATTTACTTTCTGCTGGGTTTCAGTTTCTCCGCTTACTTTAATTTCCATGGTGTTCTCGGAAGACTTTGCCGATGAATCTGTCGGGTTCTGTTTGCACGCCTGAAGGGTTAAAAGGGCCAGTGCAAAGGTTGTGAAAATCTGTTTCATTTATAATATTCTTTTTGTTGTTTTTTAATAGGACAAATTTATCCTAATTAAATCATTTCTGAAAATTATGCCTTATGAGTTTTATCATTTTAATCTTCTGAACTAATTTTTCTTGGTTCATTTAGCAAAATCAGTGGGCAGAAAGTTTCAGAATAAGCGGCTCAGTAATCGATTTTTGAGAATAATATTTGGATTCGCATACATTAGAACGCATCGTATAAGATCCTTTGGCTATTTTAAAATGATTTTTGCTGTTTTTCGGAACCGGCAGATTGTAAATTTGATTTCCCTTTACCGCTACCAGCCTTACGATGATATTGCACCCGGACAAGTTGTCGATGACAGCAACCGTGTAGGGATCTGCAGGATCTGTATCATTAAGAAGGTAAGTGAGTACTTCGGCGGTTTTCTTGTTTTTACCGATTTGGTCTTTTTCCATCAGGTCTGCGAATTCCTTGCTTTCATCTACTGAACCCGGATTGTTTGTTCTGTAGCCAGAGTTGGGAACTACATCGCACTGTATCATTAAAAAACCCAGAACTAATAAATATAATTTCTTTAAACTTTTCATTAAAGTAAAAATAACTATTTATTATTAAAAAAAGTTGCCCGTAAATAACGGACAACTTTAAATTTAAATATTTTTATTTCTACAGCGAATAATTCGGTGCTTCCTGAGTAATAATTACATCATGAGGATGAGATTCTTTCAGTCCGCTTCCGGTGATCATGACCATTTTACCGTCTTTCTGTAAAGTGTCGATGTCTTTTGTTCCGCAGTATCCCATTCCGGCACGGATTCCTCCTGTTAGCTGAAACACCACTTCTTCCAGTTTTCCTTTGTGCGGAACTCTTCCTTCAATTCCTTCGGGAACAAATTTTTTGGCTTCGCTCTGGAAATATCTTTCTTTGCCGCCACGTCTCATGGCAGAAAGTGAACCCATTCCCTGATAGGCTTTGAATTTTCTTCCCTGGAAAATAATTTCTTCTCCCGGAGCTTCATCGGTTCCCGCGAGTAAAGATCCCAGCATCACAGCGTTTGCACCGGAAGCGAGGGCTTTCACAATATCGCCGGAAAGTTTAATTCCACCATCGGCAATTACGGCTACATTTTTGGTTTTGGCATATTCATAAACATTATAAATCGCGGAAAGCTGAGGAACGCCAACTCCGGCAACAACTCTTGTGGTACAGATAGAACCCGGGCCAACACCTACTTTCAGAACGTTCGCGCCGGCTTCAATTAAATCTTTTGCGGCGTCTGCAGTGACAATGTTTCCGCCGACAATATCCAAGTCAGGAAAGCTTTTACGGATTTCTCTGATTTTGTCCAGAACCCCTTTTGAATGTCCGTGTGCAGAATCCACAGCAATAATATCAACTCCGGCTTTTACCAGCGCCGCAACACGGTCCATCGTATCTTCACCCACACCTACGCCGGCGCCTACGATTAATCTTCCATTATGGTCTTTATTGGCATTCGGATATTCCAGTTGATTGTCGATATCTTTAATGGTGATTAAGCCTACAAGTTTAAATTCTTTATCAACAATCGGAAGTTTTTCAATACGGTTTTTAAGCAGTATTTCTTTGGCCTGCTCAAGATTTGTTTCTTTATCGGAAGTGATGAGTTTGTCTTTGGTCATCAGTTCTTCAACTTTTACGTCAAGATTTTCCTGGTATTTTACATCGCGGTTGGTGATGATTCCGATGAGTTTATTTTCAGAATCTACCACAGGCAAACCCGAAATTTTGAAGTTGGTCATCATTTCTTTAGCCTGAGCCAAAGTGTGGTCTTTAGATAAGGTCACAGGATCGGAAATCATTCCGTTTTCTGAACGTTTCACGCGGTACACCTGCACCGCCTGTTCGGCGATTGGCATGTTTTTATGAATGAATCCAATGCCGCCGACTCTCGCCATTGCAATTGCCATTTCGCCTTCGGTAACGGTATCCATTGCTGCGGAAACGATGGGCGCATTAAGCGTAATTTTGTCGGAAAGTCGTGATTTTAGGGAAACCTGATTTGGTAAAACTTCTGAGTAAGAAGGGATGAGAAGAACGTCATCGAAAGTGATGGCAGTTTCTACGATTTTGTTGTGAATAGACATCTTTACTTTCTGTGCAAAATTAATCTTTTTTTATTTATTATGAAAGCAGTTTGCTTTTGTGAATTAAATTTAATTTTAAATTCAAAAAAAATAACCCCAGAAGATCTGAGGTTATTATTTAGTTGGCTACGAGTTTTTTAACATCTTTTTTCTCGGAATAGTTGATGATTCTTGATATGTCATCAGCTGTAAATTTCCCCGAAACATCCACAAAAACAAGTTCGTTTCCGGAGTGTACCGTGATGAGCAGATTTTTTATCACCTCGCCTTTCTGTTTTGCCTGAAAGTTGACGGTTTCGTTTTCTTTTTTTACTGTCATCCATTCTTCAAAATTATTTTTAGTTAAATATTTTGTGAGGTCGGTCAGCATTTCTTTATTCCCGTTTTCAACCGTCATTACTTTGATGTCTGAAATTTTTCTGATGAGGTTGATGAGTTCGTCGCTTTCGCCTTCTTCTCGCATTGCTTTTTTTACCATCGGTTTTGTAAGAAACATTGGTACATTAATGCTGGTGAATTTCGCGCCTTTATAATCGTAGTGCGGATTATCAAAGAAACCCATCTTTGGTGTGCTGGATACGATGCAGGACTGCAGACTCAGCAGTAATAAAGCTACAGGAATAATAATCAAGTTTTTCATGGTTAAAGTTTTTATAAAGGTTTCATTGATGCTCCGCCGGTAAGTGCTGCATTACGCTTTACATTATTGTTGCTGCGGTATCTTACGCTGGCACCCGAAGTTCCTGTAACGTTAATGTTTTCAGTTGCGTTCACTTTTATATTTGCCGCTGAAGAAGCGTTGATTTTTGATTTCTGTGTTTCAAGATCCTGTGCGTTCACTGTTGCCGCGCTGGAAACATCGAAAGTTGTTGCTCTTATTTTTCCGTATAATGTTGCTGAAGAACCACTGGTCGCACTCATTTCAAGCTCGTCGGCATTTACGTTCAGCCTTACATTGGAACCTGAAGTTGTGGAGAGTTCTACTTTTCCTTTTGTATCCAGGTCGGCTTTCAGATTTGCTCCCGAAGTTGCGGCAATCTGAAAATAATCACTTTTTACCGTATTCAGTGTGTTAAAATTTGCGCCTGAATTTACCGCGATTTTGCTCAGTTCCGGAGCGGAAACAGTCACACTCAGTTTTTTGAATTTCAGATTTCGGTTATTGTTGTTATCGACATAAATTTTCAAAATATCGCCTACTACTTCGGTTTTTACAAATTCCGGTCTGTCGGAATCTACCACTACTTTTTGTTTAGCATCCTGAGTGAAGGAAACATTGATACCCGATGAAACCTGAATGCCGCTGAAACTGGCAACTTTACGTACTTCTTCACTTGCTGAGCCGAAAGAAGTTGAAGAGTTATTACCGCCGGATCCACCCAGTGCATACATTTGCGTCTCGGTAATAAGCTTGTTTACATCATCCATCGAAATTTTTCCGTCGAGCATCATCAGCACAGTATTGTCTTCAGAATTGATGCTCAGCAGCAGGTTTTCGAGAATTCCGTTGGTTGCGTCAGACGACAGAAATTTAATCTTGTTGTCTTTGTTGTTCACGGTCATCAGCTCCTCATATTTCATGTTTTTGATGGAGTTTGAAATGTCGGCCTGCAGATTTTGAAAAATACCGTTTTGTTTTCCGTCTGTGGCTGATTTAGTATCCGGTTTTTCAACAATAAGGATTTTCAAACCGTTGATTTTGCTTAAAAGCGGCTTGATCTGGTCGAGCTCAGAATCATTAATATTGAGTTTATTCAGCATACTGAACATGGGTTTGGCGATTTTTATGGAGGTTACGCCTCCGGTTTCCTGATATTTTTCAAACAGTTGGTCGAGTTTCTCTTTCTGTGCATTTACATTAAGAAATGAAAAGAAAAAAGCGAGTATGAAGAGTAATTTTTTCATGATTTTAAATTTTTTTAACGGAGAATTTATTTAAATTTTTCATTCCCCGGCTTAATGGTTATTCATTGAAGTTGGGCAGCACATCGGTATGCGCTACGGTTTTCGAAACATTTTCCGACAGAATCTGAAGCGAGTATTTAGCCAGATCGATCGCTTCCTGCTCGTTTTCGATTTTCTGTCCGTTGATGATTACGTAATTGGATTCGTAGCCCGCTGTGTTTCCGGATACTTTTTTTGCAGATTTTTCAGGAATGTTGTTCTGAACGTACACGGGCCGGGAATTTCTTTTAATTCTTCCCCTTTTGGGTAGAATTTTATCCATCAGATCTTCATCAGTTCCGATTGAAACTGAATCGGTAACCAAGCTGTCTGAAGCTGTTTTCAAGGAATCGTTGCTGTGCACGGCTACAGTTTCATTGTCTTTTCCGAAATCATTTTTTTGTTTTAAGATTTCATTTTTCACCAATTCACTTTGTTCGTCCATCTTATTTTTGGTAGAAACATTATAGAAAACTCCCATGGAAACAAGCAGTGCAACACTTGCCGCCATCCAATAAAATTTCGGGAAAGACGCGCTTTTCTTTTCGGAAATTTCAGTGATAGGATTTTCTGTTTTTTCAGCTTCCGCCAAGAAATCTTCGAAATCCCAGTTCATCTTTTCTTCCTTGAGCTCCTGGAAGATTTCGTTGTATTTATCCTGTGATTTGTCGGTTTTCATAATTCATCAATTGGGTGATTTGTTCTTTAATTTTCTGCCGGGCCCGCATCAGATTTACTCTTACAGCGTTTTCTTCCATTTCCATCATTTCTGCGATCTCCGAAATGTCGTATTCTTCTACATCTTTCAGGTGAATCACGGTTTTTTGCTTTTCCGGAAGTTGCCTGATGAAACCCAGAATCTGATCTTTCAAATTATTGGTTTCGATTTGGTAAAGCTCACTTCGGTGAATTTGAAAATCTGCAAAACCCATTTTCACGTCATGATGCTTTAGCCGGTTCAGGCATTCGTTTTTCACCGATTTCATCGCGTATGATTTCAGGTTTCCGAATGCGGCCAATTCTTCTCTTTTTTGCCAGAATTTCATCATTAAATCTTGCACAACATCTTCGGCTTCGTCGCTACTCATCACGAATCTTTTCGCAAAACGATACATCTCATCCTTGAGACAGAATACCGTTTCTTTAAAAATTGCGTGAGTCATAGTTTAGTTTCTATAGGTAAGACAACGAAGTTCGGAAATATGTTACATCGAAATAAAAAAAACTTCAAAATTGTTTTTTGAAGTTGAGTTTTGATCATTATTTTCTAAGATTAATAGGCCTGAATGAGCACTTCTGTGGGAATTTTCATGATGGAATGCAGGTTTCTGATCATTTCCAAAGAAAGTTTTCTTTTCTTATTTAAAATTTCACTGGCCCGGCTTTTCAAACCGATAACTTTTGCCAAATCATTTTGGGAATAATCCATTTGTTCCATCCGGAATTTTATTGCTTCAATAGGATCTGGCAAATCAATCGGAAAGTTTTCATCTTCATATTTTTCAATGAGAATTCCTAAAACTTCTAATTCATCGCCTTCTTTTGTTCCTTTTTTTGCATCAAAAATTTCTTCCAATCTCATTAATGCATCGGAATAATCTTGTTCAGTTTTGATTGGTTTAATTTCCATTTTTTTAAATTTCGTTGGCGTCAATTTTATCATATTCGGCGTGAGTACCAATAAATCGAATCCAAATCATTTGATAATCGTAATTGAGTTTCACAATGAGGCGATAATGATTTCCTTTAATGTTAAAGACGATTCTTTGATCATTTAAAATACTTGCACTTGGATATTCACTTTTGATATCGTGAGCATTTTTCCACTCTGCAATGCTTGCTTCCTTAAACCAGGATTTTAGTTGCTGCTCACAATCATTGTGTTTTTCCCAAAATTCACGAAGAATTTTTTTTGCTATCACTCTCAAAACCAAATAATTTGATACAAATATAACAAAAAAATTCCCAAAATGGGAATTGTGAAATATTTTTATGAAAATTGAATTTACAAATCCGTCACTTTTTTATTGATTTTATACACCGTTCCGCGAAAAGCAGCGACCAATTCCTGTTTTTGATTGGTGATTTTGATATCGTAAATTCCGGTTTTTCGAGTATCGGAAATTAAGATACTTTCTGCTCTTAAAATATCGTCCATTTTCACAGCTTTGGTGAAATTAATGGTGCAATTCAACGCGACCGAAGCTTCATTCATATTGTTGCTCGAAAAAGCCAGCGCAGAATCGGCAAATGCGAAGGTAACGCCGCCGTGAACCGTTTTCAAACCATTGATCATTTCTGGTTTTACAGGCATTTCAATTAAGCAATACTTTTCGCGGATTTCAACCAGTTTTATTCCCATCCATTGGGAGAAATGGTCTTGATTGAGCATATATTGAGCGGTTTCGAGTGGGGTCATTTTTAAATAAAAGTTTAATGAAATTATTTTCTGTTGCTGAAAAAGTGTTTGTAGCCTACAAAAACGACCACAATAGCCAGCGTCACTAACCATTTTTCCTCGAAAAATGTCATAAAATCCTGGTTAGAATTCAATAAAAATTTTGTCATGAAAAAACTGAGAATAGTAAGAACGATGAAAGAAACAACAATAGAAATAAGCGCCGGAAGTATTTTTGGATTCATAAATTTTAATTTTTATCAGTTACATTTTCTTCAGGAGCGGACTTTGTCGGTAACGTTCTTCCTGATATTCTGCATATAGATTTTGAAGGGTTTCAGAGATTTTGCCGTAACCGATTTCCTTTCCCCACGCCAACAACCCCTTCGGATAATTCACGCCTTTTTGCATCGCTAATTCGAAATCTTCATCATTGGCAATTTCGAGTCTTTTTGCTTCTACAGCTTCGTTGATGAGCATGGAAATAATCCTGTTGAAAATGGTTTGGTACAATTCGTCGTCTTTTTCTGGAGCAGGTTTTTCCGCATTTTCCGCATAATCATAAAATCCTTTTCCGGTTTTTCTGCCCAAAAGTTTCGCCTCGCTCATTCTTTGTTGCAGCAAACTCGGTTTGTATTTTGGGTCGAAAAAATAATCCTGATAAACGGTTTTTGTCACCGAAAAATTCACATCAATTCCAATTAAATCCATCAATTCAAAAGGTCCCATTTTGAAATTTCCCAAAGTTCGCATTGCATCGTCGATTTGTTCTGGAGTTGCGATATTTTCTTCGGCAATTCTTAAAGCTTCGCCATAAAACGGACGCGCAATTCGGTTCACAATAAATCCGGGAACATCTTTCGCAATCACCGGAGTTTTGCCCCAATTTTCCATTAAAGAATACATTTTTTTCGCTAAATTTTTCTCCGTTAAAAGTCCGGGAATAACTTCCACCAAAGGCATGAGCGGCGCAGGATTGAAAAAATGAATTCCTATAAACCTTTCCGGATTTTTTAATTCTGAAGATAGGGAAGTGATCGAAATCGAAGAAGTATTGCTTGAAATCACACAGTTTTCCGAAACAATTTCTTCTAAATTTTGAAAAACTTTGGTTTTGATTTCTTTGTTTTCAATAATGGCTTCAATGACCAAATCGCAATTTTTAAAGTCTGAAAGTTCCGTACATGGTTTTATTTTGTTGAAAATGTCTTCCCTTTTTTCTGAAGATATTTTTTGTTTTTCAACCAATCTGTCCAGGACTTTTTTAAGGTTTTTTAATGATTTTTCTGTTTGAGCAGCATTTGCATCATACAAAAAAACCTCACAGCCAGAAGTTGCGGCTACCTGCGCAATGCCTATTCCCATGGTTCCGGAACCGATGATTCCTGCTTTTGAGATTTGAGGATTCTGGTTTTCGTTTCTTGGTTCTTGCATTTTTTATCTATTTCCCTTGATAATTTGGTTTTCTTTTTTCCAGGAACGCTGCAACACCTTCGCGGAAATCTTCCGTTTCCGCAGCTTCCTGCTGAAGGATTCCTTCCAGATCGAGCTGTTGACTCAGGTTGTTGTCGTAAGATTCATTAAATGCTTTTTTCGTAAGCGAAATGGCTTTTGTAGGTAAATTAGAAAGCGTTGTAAGAACTTCCAGTGACTGGTCGCTGAAATTGGCGTCTTCAAAAACATCCGCAATCAAACCCATATTTTTTGCTTCCGGAGCGGCAATTTTCTTTCCGGTGAAGGCAAGATAATTTGCCTGCTGACGGCCTAAAAGTTTCGGTAACCAATACGTTCCGCCGGTATCCGGAATTAAACCGATGTTCACGAAAGCCTGAGAAAAATAGGCGGATTCTGTCGCCAAAGTAATATCACAAATCAAAGCCAACATCGCGCCGGCGCCTACCGCCGGACCGTTTACCAAAGAAACAACCGGTTTTCTGCATTTGGAAATTTCCTTTACCAAAGGGTTGTAATAATCGATCACAATTCTCTGAATCACTCTTTCTTCACCTTCATCACCGTAAGAAAGCGCATCTTTGAGGTTCTGTCCGGAACAGAACGCTTTCTCTCGGCCTGAGATTGCGATACAGCGCACTTCCGGGTTTTTCGAGGAATCATGAACAAATGTCCGGAGCTCTTTCAGTAAAGTTTTGTTTAAACTGTTATAGGTTTCAGGCTGGTTGAGGTAAGCGATCTGAAGTTTGCCTTCAAGATGGGTTTCTATTTCGAGATGAGTGTACATATTTTTGAGTTTATATTGCTCCAATTTACCAATATTTTTTATGTCCGGAAGAATTAAAACTATGCAGTAAATTAAATCAGTGGCATTTAAAATAGTCGAAAGGTTCCAGGCAGTCGTTGCACTGATAGCTTGCTTTGCAAAGGGTAGAACCGAAACGGCTGATCTGTCTTGTGTTTTCCGAACCGCAGCGCGGACATTTTTTTGGAATATTTAAGTGGTCCTCGTGAGAGCCTTTTTCCGGTGGCGTAATTCCATATACGCGGAGTTTTTCCCGTGCTTCATCGGTAATCCAGTCCGTCGTCCAGACCGGAGAAATTTTGGTAATGACTTTTGCTGTAATTCCTTTTTCCCTGAATAATTTAATAATGTCTTCTTCAATGTTAAACATCGCCGGGCACGCAGAATAAGTCGGTGTAATCACAATTTCAGCTTCGTTTTCGGAAATCATTTTTGCATCGCGCACAATCCCGAGTTCCACAATATTGATTACGGGAATTTCGGGATCGGGAATCTTGGAAAGTAGTCCGAATAAATTTGCTTCTATTTTAACCATAGAATTTTCTAAATTTTAGCCATAATCACCTCCGTGAAAAATAATAAAGTGGTATAAAACAGGAAGTTCTTATCCGCCATTAACCATCAACCATTAACCATTAACCGCTTACCAAACACAATTCGGATACGGTCGCTGCATATATTGAAGTTCACAGAGTATAAATCCAAAATATTCCGTGTGATAACCGGTTCTGGAGCCTTTCTGCATGAATTCGCTTTCGGGGATTTCAATACCGAAATTTCGGAAATCCTCGGCAACTAGAAATTTCCAGTTTTCATAAAGATCCTGCGCATTTGGTGCAATTCCTAGATGGCCCAGATCTGTTTCGCCTTCGGTTTCTGCAAACATTCCGGCAGTATATTCCCAAAGGTTTTCCACGGCGTTTTTGAGTCTGGTCTGGCTTTCTTCGGT
>JAHRWY010000040.1:0-3947 GCA_019104935.1 Kaistella sp. | reverse complement strand
CGGAAACTTCCTTTTGAAGGCGAAAGTAACTGCAAACGACGAAACCGGAAATCTTTTCAAATATGTTTATGTTGAAGATGCCACCGGCGGTATTAGAGTGAACATCAACAAGACAAACCTTTATCAGGATGCGAGATTTAAAGTCGGTAAAGAAATTTATATCAAACTGAAAGATATGTACGTTGGAAGTAATGGTGGAGAAATTCAGTTAGGTGTACCTTTTAATGGGAATATCGGTCAGATTGCGGAGGCAGATGTTTACAAACATTTCTTTGATTCCAATATGCCTGCAACTCCGGTTGTAGCTACTGAAAAAACTATTACGCAACTTACCACAGCTGATGTTGGAAGATGGATTAAAATAAGAAATGTACAGTTTGTTGAAAACGATCTTGGGGAGCCTTATGCAGCCGGGGGAACTACTAACAGAACTTTGAAAGATTGTTCAGGGAATCAGATTATTCTTAGAACAAGCAATTTTGCAACCTTTGCAAATAATACTGTAGATGCTGGTCAAGGCGATATTTATGCAATCTTAAGCATTTTCAACGGTACTTACCAACTTTGGATTCCCAAACAGGTACACGCAGACTTCGACAATCCTAGATGTGATAATGCTGTAGCTCCTAAAATTTTATTCTCTGATGAATTTGGAACTACCCTAAATACAACCAACTGGACTGCAGTAAGTGTTACAGGGGCACAAGTTTGGGTTACTTCCAATACAGGGACTGGGACTAATTATTATGCAGTAATGAATGGTTACGTTAACGGCATCAATAATGCTAATGAAGATTGGTTAATATCTAAAGAAATTGACATGAGTGGAATGTCGCAAATCAACCTTACTTTTGACAGTGATGTAAGATATTCTGGAACGCCATTGAAAGCATTCGTGACTGATAACTATACCGGAAGCCCCGCAACAACTGCCTGGACAGAATTATCACCAGTTTGGGATACTAATTCAGGAGCGTTTGGATTCGTAAATTCAGGAAATGTAAGTCTTAATGGTTTTGCTGGTAAAAAAGTGAGAATCGCGTTTAAATATGTTTCTACTACATCGGCAGCAAACACATGGGAAATAGATAACGTTAAAGTTAAAGCTAAGCCGTAATTTTAATCAGTTATCAATAACAATCAATAACACAGAGCAGCCTCAACTGAGGCTGCTTTTTTTAGTGTTTATTTCTATCATTTGATTGAACTTAGAATACGCATTGAATCATAACTTAGACTAGAATGTTTATTTCAAAAACAAAAAAAAGACTGCGAGTAATTCGCAATCTTTTCTTGTTTTAACTAAGTAATCTCCTTTAAAAACTAACTTCATTAACTTCTTTTCCCCTCTGGAAATTCATTGTCTTCTGGCTGCCTTTGTAGGCGATGTTAACCAGATTTATCTGTCTGGGGAAGGTACCCAACAAAATGGTGTTTTTAATCTTTAAAGTGCTGATCTCGCTTACGCCGCCGGCTTCAAAGTAAACCCAAACCGACTGACCGTTAACCTGGCTTCCGGTGAAAGTAAGCGTCTTAGGACTGCCGTTAACAAACAAATCGAAATTATTGTTGACATATTTTTTTACCTCTGCTTCAAAACCTGCTGTATTGGGATTTATTTTAATGGCATCAGAAATATGCTGGGTATTCATCTTTGTTGTGAACTTCAGTGTTTTGCTTCCTTCCACATAATCTACTTTTGTCATCGAGGAGTAAAAATCTGCTGTCGCAAAACTTGTCATCACTACCAACGCAAAGATTCCGATAATATGTAAAAAATTTTTCATCTGTATTTCTTGTTTCAGTATAGTCTCAAATATAATGCCAATTAAAAGTTGACATTTACCGTGTATTTATCGTAAAATGCTTTAATGTGCGCTACCGCATCTTCCGCAGTATCAACCACCCTGTACAAGCTTAAATCTTCCTCAGAAATCATTCCGTTTTCCAGCAAGGTGTCTTTAAACCAATCCAGCAAGCCTTTCCAATAGTCAGATCCAACCAAAACAATTGGGAATCTTCCGATCTTGTTGGTCTGAATCAGCGTCATCGCTTCCAAAAGTTCATCTAAAGTACCGAAACCGCCCGGCATTACAATGAATCCCTGAGAATATTTCACAAACATCACCTTTCTTACAAAGAAATAATCGAAATCCATGCTGTAACCTTTATCGATATAAGGGTTAAAATGCTGTTCAAAAGGGAGTTCAATATTTAGTCCAATAGATTTTCCGCCGCCTTTATGGGCTCCCTTATTTCCGGCTTCCATAATGCCGGGCCCGCCACCGGTAATAACGCCGAATCCAATTTCTGTAATCTTTTCTGCGATATCTACCGCCAGGTTATAGTAGGTGCTGTCAGGTTTAAGTCTTGCAGACCCGAAGATTGATACACATGGGCCAATTTTCGCGAGCCGTTCGTAACCATCCACAAATTCGGCCATGATTTTAAAAACCATCCAGCTGTCTTTGGTAATGGTTTCGTCCCATGTTTTTTCGGAAAAAGACCGCTGAACTTTCTGATCAATTTCAAATTCGTTGCCTGTTGCCGCGCGTGTCGTACCTTTTCCTCTTTTTATTTTGCTCATTAATTCTTATTTAAAGTGTTTCTCGGCTTCAAGCACAGATTCCGGTCTTCCAACATCGATCAGCTTTGCCTGATGTTCAAAACCTTGGATTTTTTCGGTATGCATTAAATCCAGATATTCTTCCATGATCGAAAACTTTCCGGTACGTTTTATCTTATCAAAAATCGCCGGATTTATGCAGTGTATGCCACTGAATGCTAATGGTTTGAATCCTTTGTTGAATTCTGCCAGCCGTTGCTCACCAGTGTCTATATTTACCCAGCCACGCAACACCATTTCTGGGTTGAAAAGAAGTTTTCTGGAACTTTTACGGTCGGAAACTGCTAAAGTAGCGAAATCTTTCTTTTCCTGATGGTATTTTACAAATTCTGTAATATTTAAGTCGGTGAGAATGTCTGCATTAAGAATTAAAAAGTCTTCTTCAAAATCCAGAAATTTTCTTGCAAAAATCAAGCCGCCTCCGGTTTCTAGGAGCTGATCTTTTTCATCTGATATTTGGATATGGGCGCCAAAATTCTGGTTATCTTTCAAAAATTCAATGATCTGATTCCCAAAATGGTGTACATTGATTACAAAATCATTAATCCCATAACTTTGTAAATATTTAATATTTCTTTCCAGCAGCGATACACCGTTGACTTTTGCCAGCGCTTTCGGATGATGATCGGTAAAAGGCTTCAGCCTGGTGCCTTTACCGGCTGCAAAAATAAGGGCCTTCATATTACTTTTGATTAAGTTGCGGCTGCTCGTCGTGATGAATCGTAACGGTGGCCTGCGGATATTTTTCGCGGATAAATGCTGCGGTTTTTTCAGCGCAGTAAACGGAGCGGTGTTGCCCACCGGTGCATCCGAAATTAATCTGAAGATGCTCGAAATTACGGCCAAGATAATTGTCGATATTGATGGAAACAATATTTTTCACCAACTCAAGAAACTTGGGCATTTCGGTTTTGGTTTCCAGAAATTCCTGAACGCCAGCGTCGCAGCCGGTTTGGGCTTTATATTCTTCAATTCTTCCCGGATTTAGGATTCCGCGGCAGTCGAATGCGAATCCGCCGCCGTTTCCGGTTTCATCTTTTGGGATTCCGCCTTTTTTGTAGGAAAAACTGTGTATATCGATTGTAAGACTCATTATTTTGTTTATTTGAACCCTTAAATTTCTTAATGGTTTCTGATTATAGATTCGATTTTATATTTAACTGAGTTCGATTTCAGTGCTTTTACGAGTTTTTTCAGTTCCGGATAATATTGCATCCCGTCCCAGGAATTTGCTAACTCTTCCAGATTCTCAATTCCTTTGGCGATACTGGAAATAAAATGCGGCTTTCTCTGGATAAGTCCGCGGAATCCATACGCTCCC
>JAHRWY010000037.1:0-4023 GCA_019104935.1 Kaistella sp. | reverse complement strand
ATTTGTAAATTTGCAGGCAAATAAATCAAAATAATGAGTAAAAGTATTGAAGAGCTGAAATCTCTTACAACACAGATCAGAAGAGACATTTTAAGAATGGTTCACGCAGTGAATTCCGGTCACCCGGGCGGAAGTTTGGGCTGTACCGAATACTTCACGGCACTGTACGGGAAAGTAATGAACTATAAACTTCCGTTCACCATGGAAGGTAAAAATGAAGATCTATTCTTCCTTTCCAACGGTCACATCTCACCCGTGTACTACTCCACCCTTTCAAGATTCGGTTTTTTTCCCGTTTCGGAACTTGCAACCTTCAGAAAACTTAATACAAGATTACAGGGACATCCAACTACGCATGACAATTTGCCAGGAGTACGTATTGCTTCAGGGTCTTTGGGGCAGGGCTTATCTGTAGCAATCGGAGCGGCTCTCGGTAAAAAATTAGACGGAGACCAATCCCTGGTTTATACCCTTCACGGAGACGGGGAATTACAGGAAGGACAAATCTGGGAAGCACTGATGTTTGCCGCTGCGAAAAAAGTAGATAATATAATCGCAACCATCGATTACAACGGAAGACAGATTGACGGAGATACCGATGATGTCTTAAGTTTAGGAGATTTACACGCGAAACTGGAAGCTTTCGGATGGAAAGTTTTGAATGAAAAAAACGGAAACGATCTGGAAGCAGTAATTTCAATCCTTGAAAGAGCAAAAGCAGAAACCGGAAACGGAAAACCTGTCGCAATTATTCTTCATACCGAAATGGGTTACGGGGTTGATTTCATGACTGGAACTCACGCATGGCACGGAAAAGCGCCTAACGATGAGCAGCTCGATACCGCCTTCAAACAATTATATTTAGAAGCCCCGGCTGATTACTAAAATTTGTGAAGTTTAAAGTAATTCACAAACATCAAAAAAGATAAAAATGAAATATACATACACAGAAAAAAAAGATACAAGAAGCGGTTTCGGTGCAGGATTGGCTGAGTTGGCCGACAAGAACCCTAATGTCGTGGCACTTTGTGCTGACTTAATCGGTTCCCTGAAAATGGAGAAATTCATTGAAAAAGCTCCGGAAAGATTTATCCAGGTAGGGATTGCAGAGGCAAACATGATGGGAATTGCAGCAGGATTAACGATCAACGGAAAAATTCCATTTACAGGAACTTTTGCCAACTTTTCAACCTCCCGGGTTTATGACCAGATCCGCCAGTCGATCGCTTATTCAAATAAAAATGTAAAAATCTGTGCTTCTCACGCTGGTTTAACATTAGGAGAAGACGGAGCCACACACCAGGTTCTGGAAGACATCGGAATGATGAAAATGCTTCCGGGAATGACGGTAATCAATACTTGTGATTACAACCAGACCAAAGCAGCAACTTTAGCAATTGCAGATTTCGAAGGTCCGGTTTATTTAAGATTCGGGCGACCTGTAGTTCCGGTTTTCATTCCGGAAGATATGCCTTTCGAAATCGGAAAAGGAATTCTTTTGCAGGAAGGAAAGGATGTAACCATCGTGGCTACCGGACATTTGGTTTGGGAATCTTTACTAGCAGCGGATGAACTGGAGAAAGAAGGAATTTCATGTGAAGTGATTAACATTCACACCATTAAACCTCTGGACGAAGAAATCATTTTGAAATCGGTGGAAAAAACCGGTAAAATTGTAACCGCTGAAGAGCATAATTATTTAGGTGGTTTAGGCGAATCGGTTGCAGGTATGCTTGCCAGAAAAAGACCGACGATTCAGGAATTTGTCGCCGTAAACGATACTTTCGGTGAATCAGCAACTCCGGCAGAACTGATGAAGAAGTACGGAATTGATGCAGATGCCGTAAAAGCGGCGGTAAAAAGAATTATAGCAAAATAATTTCTTTTGAATTATATTTTTAAAAACACGTCTTTTGGGCGTGTTTTTTTATATTTACATAACAGAATATCTAATTTAAAATAGCTATGAAAAATTTTATCATCATTCTATTGCTAGCTTTCTTTTCCTGCAATACCGCTAAAAAAACTTATAAATTAGAAAATACTGAACCAATTGTAGATTACAATCAACCTTACGAAAACCCGGCTTCAGTTAAGCGATGTTATTAAAAAACAGTATGAACAAACTGTTTTCTTATTTAATGGAAAAGAGATCGATTATGAAAAATTCGGCCAACTACTGAAAAAAAAGAAAATAAATTCTATTGAGAATATTTTAGATAAAGATAAAATAGTGAATCTAGGATACTCGTACGATCAGGTGAAAAGAGTCTTGTTGACTAGTAATTAAAATTACCACCAGTTTGGGACTTCCCAAAAAATCCTACAATTCGTTTTAAATATCCTATAATTCAATCTTCAATTAAGATATTTTCGTCAGTCATTATATAAAATAAAAAAGATGACCGACAGATTTAAAAACTCATTAAAATTTTCGCTTGCTGCATTTGCATTGTGCTCCACAGTGAGCCTTTCAGCGCAAGAAGCTACACCAGAACTTATCCAAAATCCACCTGTAAACGTTGAAGTAATGCCGGGAAGCCGCGGAGTTTCCTTCCAGCTTACTCTTGATAAAAAATTGAAAAGCGCACCGAAAATCGGCTTCTTTGGAGTTACAGATTTCAATTCAGACTGGGGAAATGACCAGCTCAGCGACATGATGGTAATCGGTAAAGCTACTGTTGACTTGTTTAAAGGACTGAAGTTCGGTGCAGGTTTCCAGAGTACGCCGGGCGAAATCCGTCCTTCTGCAGCGTTAATTTACACCTATGCAAACCCGGAATGGCTTGTAATTGCCATGCCAAGAGTTGATGTAAGTAAAGATGCCAATATTGAAGGTTTCGGGATTGTGGAATACAAACCTGCCATCAATGATAAATGGAGGTTTTACTCAAGACTTCAGGGAACCTACGTTCACGCGATGTCTGCCGATCTGCATACGAGAAGCTATGTACGCGCCCGTGCAGGTGTTACCCACAAGGAATTTACTTTCGGTGTAGGAGCGAATATGGAATATTACGGCCCGCTGAAACACAACGAAAATAATATCGGTGCGTTTCTTCAGGTAGCGCTTTTCTAAAAGAATTCTCAGCAAAACAAAACCGTTTCAGAATATTCTCTGAAACGGTTTCTTATCAAATAAACAACTACGGAATTAATTTAGAATGTTTTTTCCATCGCGATTGCTTTTGGAAAAAGAATGTTATTTTCTAAGTGAATGTGCTTGTGCAGATCGTTCTGGAAGTCTTCCAGCATTCTGTACGTTACCTGGTAAGTTCCACAGGCATCATCCGGAAACTCATAATTATTGGTAAGTTCAGCAATTTTCACGAAACGTTCGCCTTCAGCTTCATGCTCGTGCTTCATCATGGCAACAGGATTTTCTACTGTTCCGAAACGTGGCGCCGGCAAGGCTTCGCCTTTTTTCTTCGCTTCTACCATCTGCTTGATGAACGGGAAAAGAATGAGTTCTTCTTTTTTCATGTGTGCTGCCAAATCCTGGGCACTGCCTATAAAAAGTTCGTTAATTTCAAAAAGTTCAGGATGTCTTTCACCGTGTACTTTGCAAAGTTTATTTAAGTAAGGAATCAACATTGCAGATTTTTCTTCCACGTAACGGTGGTGGGTTTTCTCAACATAATCTGCCAATAAATCCAGTGGCCACGAATTGAAATCGATATCTTCAGATTTTCTGTTGGCTACTTCTTCCAGTTCTCTATAAATTTCTTCCGGACTTACTTTTTTGTTATCACAAGCCTCTTCTACCGTTCTTCCGCCTTTGCAGCAGAAATCGATATTGTATTTTTTAAAAACTTCTGCAGTTCTGAAATTTTCTGCAACGAAGTCGCCGATTGTTTTTTCTTGAGTCAGCATTTACTTTTGGTTTTAAATTATAGTACAAATCTATAAAATATTTTTAATTCGGACAAATTTATCCTGATTAATTTTAAAAGTAATTTATTGTTGACTTTTCTAAATTTTGAAAACTGAAATATGAATTTTATTTCAGCCAGGCGAGACCGC
>JAHRWY010000029.1:0-4059 GCA_019104935.1 Kaistella sp. | reverse complement strand
TATTTTATAAACCTCTTTATTGCGGTTTTATATGCGCTCACGATTTCGGCAGGCAACGGGATTATCAATGATTATCTTTCGCGTCACTATTCCTGGGTCGAAGAAACAAGAACGCGTGCCATATTGGGAATCGTTGCAACTGTTTTGGTTAACGTAGTACTGATACTTTTCTGTAACTACACCAATTTGGTGCTGTTCCAAAACATGGAATTCACCGGCTTTTTCTCAGGAACAATGGGCTTTGCAAATTGGTTTGGAATTAATATTGCGCTTCTTATTTCAGCTGTTTTACATGCCAAAGGTTTTATTGAAGAATGGAAGAAATCTACCCGAAAAGAAATTGTAGAACAGAAACTCATCGCCAAATCAGCTAACGCACAGTTCGAAAGTTTAAAAAACCAGCTCGATCCTCATTTCCTTTTTAATTCACTGAATGTTTTAAGTGCTTTGATTGACGAAAACCCCAGTCAGGCACAGCATTTCACGGCAGCAATGTCGAAGATTTACCGCTATGTTCTCGAGCAGAAAGACAAAGAACTCGTTACCATAGAAGAAGAACTGGATTTTGCAAAAACCTATTGCGAACTCCTGAAAACAAGATTCGAAGACAGCGTAAATTTTGAATTCAGCATAAATGAAGACAACAGGAAGTTATTTGTTGTGCCGCTTTCCCTGCAATTGCTTTTAGAAAACTGCATCAAACATAATTTCGCGACCGCACAGAAGCCTTTAAACATAAAGATTTATGCCAACAATGGATTTCTGTTTATTGAAAACAATCTTCAGCAAAGAGAGCAGATGAAAGAAAGTGCCGGAATCGGCCTTGCGAATATCGTTCAGCGTTATTCATTACTGACAAAACAGAACGTTTTCATCGAAAAATCAACTGATTTTTTCCGTGTGAAAATCCCAATATTAACTCAAAAAATTACAGCGATGACACCACAACCCTCCGAAGAATCACTGGCTTACGACAGAGCCTTTAAACGTGTAAAAGAACTGAAAGGTTTTTACGGAAACCTGATCTCCTACTGCCTGGTAATTCCGTTTTTAATTTTTATCAACCTAAAGACCGTACCAGAATATCAATGGTTTTGGTGGCCCATGCTTGGTTGGGGCATAGGCGTCGCTTCCCACGCACTGCAGGTCTTCGGAATCGGAAGAGACTGGGAAGAAAAACAGATCCGCAAAATAATGGAAAAAGAAAAACAGGCAAATAACTAAAATCATGGAAACAAATCATCCCGATAACCACATCTACAGGGAAGCCAAAAGAAAAGTAAAAGAACTTAAAGGGTTCTACATCCACTTTTTCGTCTACATTATTGTCAACCTGTTTCTTGTCGCCAGAAATGTTCAGGGCGGCGACAGTTTGTATGACATGGATAATTACTGGACGGCAATTTTATGGGGAATCGGCGTTTTAGCGCATGCCCTCAGTGTTTTTGTTCCCAATTTTATTTTTGGAAGGGACTGGGAAAAGAAGAAAATCCGTGAGTTAATGGATAAATACAAATAAAATTTTAAGTTTGGATATGATCAAAACCGTAATTATAGAAGACGAAAAACCCGCTGCCAGAAAACTGGAAAGATTATTGACTTTATTTCCTGATTTAGAATTAGTTGCAACTATAAATTCTGTAGAAGAAGGTGCACAGTGGTTTTCAGAAAACCAGCATCCGGATCTTATATTTTCTGATATCGTTTTGGGTGATGGGTTGTCATTCGATATTTTCGAAAAAATACCGACCAAAAGTTTCATCATCTACACCACGGCTTTTGATCAGTATACTTTGAAGGCTTTTAAACTTAATTCAATCGATTATCTTTTGAAACCGATTATGGAAGAAGATTTGCGACAGGCGATCGAAAAATACAAAAGTTTCCTTCCAACGGAAAGCAGTCATAACTTAAAGCATATCAAATCTTTAATTAAAGAAGAGAAGCAGAAGCTTTCAAGAATTTTGGTTAAAATTGGTTACAATCTGAAAATTGTTCAGACCGAAGAAGCTTCCTGTTTTTTCAGTGAAAATAAGATTGTTTACCTCCAGACCAAAGAACGCACTTATCCCACCGATTTCACCTTAGACGAGCTTCAGGAAGTCCTTGATAAGAAATGTTTCTTCCGAGTAAACCGGCAGTTTATCATCAACTCAAATTACATCAAAAACATCCACACATCGCCTTATTACAAAGTGGAAATGGATTTCCAGCCCGATGAAGAAATCACGGTAAGCCGCGACCGGGTGAAGGATTTTAAGGATTGGCTGTCGAAATAATTCTATCAAAAAAGAGAAAGGCGGAAATTGATATTCCGCCTTTTATTTTTATGAATGTTGAGCTAGCTGATCACTCCACTTCCGATAAGCTCGTCATCAAGGTACCACGCAGCAAACTGGCCTTCAGCTACTGCAGACTGCGGATTTTCGAACTCGATATATAGTCCGTCTTCAAACTGATATAAAGTGGCATCTTCCAAAGCCTGGCGATAGCGGATTCTGGCTTTTACTTTCATCGATTCGCCGTCTTTTAAACGCAGATCTTCGTGTACCCAATGGACTTCCGGCGTAGCAATCTTTAAAGCAGATTGGTAAAGTCCCGGGAAATTTCTTCCTTCACCGACGAAAATCGTATTCGTTTCCATATCACGGGAAATGATGAAACACGATTCTTTATGCCCACCAATTCCCAAACCTTTGCTCTGTCCTATTGTGAAATAATGCGCACCCTGATGTTTGCCGATGACTTTTCCGTCGGATTTACGGTATTTAATTTTTCTGGAAAGAAACTGTAATTCCTCTAATTTTGATGAAAATTCGGGTTTTTCTTTATGAAACTCTTCAAAATCACTGAAAATTTCTACAATTTCTCCTTCTTTAGGTTGAAGCTGCTGCTGCAGAAAAGTCGGTAAACTTACTTTCCCGATAAAACACAATCCCTGCGAATCTTTTTTATCAGCAGTCACCAATCCCATTTCCCTGGCGATTTCCCGAACCTCTGGTTTCGTAAGTTCACCAATCGGAAACAGCGATTTCGAAAGCTGATCTTGGTTCAGTTGGCATAGGAAATAAGACTGGTCTTTATTGTTGTCTTTTCCCGCCAGAAGATGAAAAATTTCCTTTCCGTTTTCATCAAAATCTGAACTTACACGGGCGTAATGTCCCGTTGCAACTTTCTCAGCACCAAGCGATAAGGCGGTTTTCATGAAGACGTCGAATTTCACTTCGCGGTTACATAAAACATCAGGATTTGGAGTTCGGCCTTTTTCATATTCCGCGAACATGTAGTCAACGATTTTTTCTTTGTAGAGCTCGCTCATATCGATCACTTGGAAGGGGATTCCAAGCTTCTGGGCCACCATCAGCGCATCGTTGCTGTCTTCAATCCACGGACATTCGTCCTCAAGAGTTACCGATGCATCATTCCAGTTCCGCATAAATAGCGCCACCACATCGTGACCCTGTTTTTGCAGCAAATAGGCGGCAACACTGGAATCTACACCGCCCGATAAACCTACTACTATTTTCATATTTTAGTTACACTTTCGTCAAGGGAAAGTTTCACGGTGCAAATTTACGGTTTTAAACGCATATTTTTCAGGAGCAACAAACTCCGGATGTCTTTTGGAAAACCCGACCCGCTGTACGCTGTATCTTTATCTTTTCTGCCAAAAAGATAAAGGATGCCGCTTCCATCGGGGCTAAAACCTCTTTTTGCTACTCTTCCGAACATTCAGAAATGGTCAAAAACAAAATATTTTGCGGTTATTGAAAATATCGATTTCAAAAAAAGGTTTAATTTTATCTATTATTTCAACATGTATGAAAAAAATTATTCTTCTCCTGACGTTCATTGCAGCAGTGGGTATAAATGCTCAGATCGGAACTGCAACAACGGTCAGTAGTCCTGATTCAAAATGGACATTCGGCGGATATGCCGGACTTGGAGGTGCTTTTGGAGATGGTGGCGGAGTGTCCGTTTACCTTTCACCAAGAGTAGGTTATAAGGTTACCGAAAATCTGGAAACCGGTCTTGCCAGCAACGTTAACTGGTCAAACT
>JAHRWY010000021.1:0-4031 GCA_019104935.1 Kaistella sp. | reverse complement strand
TCTGGAGATTTCTGTTGCGTTATTAATAGTCGTGTAATAACCACTTAATCTAAGTTTCAGGATCTGCCCTCTAAGAATATAATTTAAATCATTTGAATTAATGATCTGGTTTTCAACATTCGGTGTAATCATATTGGTAACACGCGGGCTGATGAAAATTTCATTTAGTGTAGGTGCCAGACTGAAGAAGGCTCCGTTGTACACGATGAAATTTCTACCGTCTAATTTATAAAGCACTCTTCCTTTAAGACCTGCATCGATAGTATTGAAAACTTCGCTCTTTCCTTTGCTGTCCGCATATTGGTGGTGTCTGAATTTACCGTCTCTCTGGGAGTCCGCATAGGAAGTAAAAACCGACGCAGTTACCGTCCATTTCGGAAGGTCGATTTCAGTAGATGCGTTTAACGTGTACTGATCTCTCAATAAATCGTAAGAATACTGAGTTCTGTCTCCTACAAGAATTTTAGCGTTAGGATTATCTAAATCATAAGGCTGGTCGTTTCCGAAAGCATTCAGGTTATTTGCATACAAAGCTCCCAAAAGATCCTTCATCTCTCTGAAGTTATCAGATTTCAGTTTCTGATAATTAAAGTTGATGTTGAGTTTCCAGTTTTCATCAAGTTTAGTATCAAAGTGGGAAGCAAAGTTGAAGGTCTTGTCTTTATTTACATCTTCTACAATACTGTACACCGCACCCTGTTCATTGCCCGCCATATCATAACGGTTCAGGTAATTCGCCTGGTAAAGGCTCATCCAATCGATCTGTGCATTTGCTTTAAATTCTTCTTCTGTGAAAATACCGTAGCTTGGCAGTTTTCTGTAGTAAGTAGGGTTAGGATCGGCTGCGTGGAACCAGTCTAAACGGCTTCTTCCGTCTCTACCTTCCTGATAAGAAATCGTGTTGTTCCAATTGCTGTTTTTACCGATTTTCAGATAATCAGTAAGCATAAACATTGGTTCGAATACTTTTCTGATTCTTGAATTTCTTTTCTCACCGTCTTGCCATCCCCAGTACGCATTATAATCCTTCCCCATCAGGTCATAAGTTTCCTGAGTGTTTGGTGAATTATTCGCTCTGTAAGTTGGCGCTCCAAACGCTGTTAAATTAATTGCGTGGCGGCTGCTGAACTGCTTTTCAATGGCACCGAAATATGCGTAAGAATCCTGGTAAGTTCCGTCGATTACACCTTCGTCAGCCCATCTTCGGCTTCCGGAGAATGTGAATGCCCAACCGTTTTTAGACAAACCGCTTGAGTAGGTTGCCATTGCACGGTGGAAATAACTTCTGTTTGTAAATGAATAGGCAAGAGAAGTTTGTTTTCTGTAGCTGGATGCTCTCGTATTATAATATACCACCCCACCAAGGTTACCGAAAGCATATTCGGAAGGGGTAATATTGTCAACAGATTCAAAAGGGTAACGGGTAACGTCATTTAACCCGCCCCAGTTGCTGAAATCTACTTTACCGTCGTCATTCTTTGCCATCGACACTCCGTTGAAAATAACATCTTCAAAACGGTTTTCAACACCTCTTGGGCGGAACCAGTAAGCGCCAAGTTCGAAAGCAGTAACACTTTGGAAAACATCCCGGCCAGAGCTCAAAAGCCCTACAGTGGGCTGCATTGACGAACCGCCTCCTTCATCATTATCAGCGGCAGAATCATCAATTACCATCACCCCTGCATTTGCAAATGGTGCAGGTAATAAACTGATTACGCCCAAATCTCTTCTTTTTTCGTTTGCAGTTACCGTAAATTCAATCACTTTTGTTTCAAAATTCGGCTTGGAAACATTAATCTGGTACTGCCCAGGCTGAAGATCAACAAACTGAAAATAACCAATTTTATCGGCTTTCACATCATCAGTAGACTGTACAAGATCAATCTCTGCGCTCTCAACTGGTTTACCTTCCTGGTCTTTTACATACGCATAAACCATAGTTTGCGCAAAATAAAACGATGCCGGAAGCAAAGTAAACAATGAGATTAAGGATAACTTTTTAATCATAACTAATTATTTAAATCCCCTTTATGATAAGATATTTTTAAGGGGCAACAAATTTAGGGTTAATTTTTGTTAAGTTAAAGATATTTAACACTTTATTCTTATAAAGAAGTATCAATTATTATTAATATCCCTAAATTCATAAGGCTCCAAAAAAATGTTGTTAAAAAGTATTACTCATAGTTTTAAGTGCTTGCTTGCGAAATTATTAGTAATTTTACGCACTTAAATTTTTTATGTATTTTCTAATGAAAAAATTTTTTATTACAATCACTCTGTTTTCTATGGGCTTTGTTTTTGCCCAGAAAATACAGGTACAGCGAGCAGCCATCGCTTTTTTTAATGTAGAAAACCTCTGGGACACTGTTCCGTCGGCAGATTATATTGATGGTACAAAAGATGTTAAAAACCCGGCATTCCACCGAAGTGTGCCGCTGGACTCTTTACAATATCTGGAAACAACTGAAGTGTACAAAGGCGAATGGAGCAACGAACTTCTTGTAGGCAAAAAAGTGGTGCGAAACCAGATTCTTGCTGATGATTTCACCGCAAACAGCTCTAAAAACTGGAATATCCAAAAGTATAACCAGAAAATGACCAACATAAGTAAAGTACTTTCTGAACTGGGAAGACAATATACCAATGACAACCCTGCCATCATCGGCCTTGTGGAAGTTGAAAACCGCCAGGTGATCGAAGACCTTATCAAACAGCCTGCGCTGGCGAAAAGCAATTACGGGATTGTACACCACAATTCTTATGATGCCCGTGGCGTGGATGTGGCTTTAATCTACCAGAAAGGAAGATTCGTTGTAACCGACCACTATGAGAAAGATATTAAAATCTTTAACGAAGAAGGCTACAGAAGCTACACCCGTGGCGTTTTGGTGGTTAAAGGTTTGCTCGATGGTGAAAAAACAGCAGTTTTTGTGAATCACTGGCCATCAAGAAGTGGAGGCGAAGCACGCTCTTACCCACGCCGTGCCGCTGCAGCAAAAGTTTTAAAAACCGAAATGGACCGTTTAATCGCAGAAGATCCTTCCATCAAACTTATCGCAATGGGCGACTTCAATGATGATCCTGTGAGCCCAAGCATCAAAAAAGTTTTAGGCAGTGTGGCAGAACCGGAGCAACTTAGCGATAAAACTCCTTATTATAACCTGATGACCAAAATGTATAAGGCAGGTGTTGCTACCCTGGGTTACCGCGATGCACCCAACCTTTTTGATCAGATTATTGTTTCTAAAAACTTCTATTCTCCCGAAAAATTATCGGCAGGATACACCGTATTTAAAACCGAAGTTTTTGCACCTTCTTATATGAAAAACAGCGAAGGACAATGGAAGGGTTATCCTTTAAGATCCTGGGATGGCGACCGCTTCACTAATGGCTACAGTGACCACTTCCCGGTATTTACCGTAATGCAGCGCGAGCATAAGCGTTAAACCGATTTTTCTAACATCAAAATATAAAAACCGAAGTTCCGTACTTCGGTTTATTTTTTTCATAACTTTATATAAAAATAAAGCGATGAAAAAGTTATTATATTTAATATTTGCACTGAGCATAATTGCCTGTACACCGCAGAATAAAACACAGGACAGCACCAACGCCGAAATTACGCCTCAGAAAAATGAAGAGGGCGAATGGGATCTTCAGGTGATTGATACCCAGTACGACTATTTCCTGAACGCAATTGCGAAACCGATGAACATGTATTCTGAATCTTATCTGAAAAATAAAAATACTTTTCTGGTGAACGAATGGAATTCCTACTACTATTCCGGCAGGTACCGAAATGTGATTGAATCTTCGATCGACTATGATCCACAGGAAAATTACGGATTAAAATTCGAGTATAAACTATATCAGGTTTTTGCTTATGTTCAGTGGAAATACGGTTTACGGATGTCGGGATTGAGCGGTGCAGATATCCGTTAAATTAAAAAGGGTTCAGAAAACATCTGAACCCTTTTTTAATATTGCAGAAAGTCTTATTTATTAAATTTTTCCTCCACTTTATCCCA
>JAHRWY010000188.1:0-4533 GCA_019104935.1 Kaistella sp. | reverse complement strand
TGTAAAATTCTGGTTAAAAATAAGTGATAAACTGCTTTATCAAAAGCGTTTTGCAAAAATAGGGAAATAAAAAACTTCAGACAATTGCTGAAGTTTTTCTTTAATACTTTTAAAAATCCAGTCCGTCCGGAAATGCTTTCTTTCTGAAAATCAGGAGTAAAATTCCACCAACCGTAATTGCAGAATCTGCAACATTAAAGATGTATTTGAAAAACTCAATATGCTTGCCGCCAATCAGTGTCCAGCTTTCCGGTACCCACCAGTCTACGAGCGGGAAATGCAGCATATCGACTACACAGCCTTTCATGAAATGCGAGTAACCTTCACCCAACGGTACCACTTTCGAAATTCCGCCGTAATCGATCCAGCGGTTCACGCTTTCGTCGTATACCGTGCCGCTGTCGAAAATCATTCCATAGAACATTCCGTCAATTAAATTTCCAATCGCACCGGCAAAAATCATCGCCATTGGGATGAGGAGGTAATTACTGTGGATGCCTTCGTTCAGCCATTTTCTGAACAGGTAAACCATGCCACCGATGAGGAAAACACGGAGGATCACCAAAGCATATTTACCCAGCAGGCCGCCAAAATGAAAGCCGTACGCCATGCCCGGATTTTCTACAAAAGTGAGCTTGAATCCCGGAAAAACATCAACACTCTCGCCAAGATGAAAGGTGGTTTTGATGTAAAATTTAGAAACCTGATCGATTAAAAGGATGATGAAGGTAATTAATGCTATTTTCTTCATTACAGATCGGTCTTTGGTTTATTTTTAAAATTGCCCGGTTTGGTGTCTTTTTTCGGAGCGGATTTGGTTTCGAATTTTGGGGAAGTTTTTGCGTTTCTGGTGTGAAACTTTTCATATCGGATTCCCATATCTTTCATCACACTTTTCAGTGCATTGAGTTCCATCTGGTTTTTGGGATGTACAATTAATGATTCCATTCTTAGATTTATTTTTTTGAAAGTTCTTCCAGGCGTTTTCGGTCTTTTTCCGAAAGATCCTGTATGCCGTTTTTGCCCATTTTGCTTAACAGACTGTCGATTTCAAGCTCACGGTTTCTTCTTTCCTCATTGTATCTGTCGTCGATACTTTGGTATTTTTTTTCCTTTGCAAGGAAAGGTTTTTTCACAGAATTTCTGAAAAAATAAATAATTACACCAACGGCCAAAATGATCAGCAGGACTTCCAAAAGACAGCAAATTTTAAATTCAAATAGGTTTATAACGCAAGATTTCGCTGTGCATTATAAACCTAATGGGTAAACAGTTTAAGAGCGTAAATTAGCGCTGCATATTTTTTGCCTCAATACTTAAAGTTGCATGCGGAACGGCTCTCAAACGGTCTTTACCGATTAATTTACCCGTAACTCTGCAGATTCCGTAAGTTTTGTTTTCGATGCGGATTAATGCATTTTTCAAATCGCGCACAAATTTCTCCTGTCTTCCTGCCAAAATTGCATTCTGCTCCTTGCTGAGGGTTTCTGCACCTTCTTCGAAAGCTTTGAAAGTTGGGGAAGTATCATCAGTTCCATTATTTTGGTCATTGATAAAACTTTCTCTGATCAGCATTAAATCCTTTTCTGCTTTTTCTATTTTTTGCTGAATAAGTTCCTTAAACTCCTGAAGGTCACTATCGCTGTAACGTTGTCTTTCTTCTGCCATGTTTTTTTTGTTTGAAATCGTTTGTGTTTTTTGAGGGCGAAGAATTTCGGATTCTTCATTAATTCTCTATTAACATCAAACTTTGTTTACCAATAATTTAAATTTCACGTCGTCAATTTCAATCTCATCAAAATTTGAAAGTGAATTTACAATTTCTATTTTATCTGACAATACTTCTTCCGAAATATATAGATTATTGTTAATAAGTTCATTTTCAAAAGGCGAATTTGCCTCAATTTGAATCGAAATGCGGTCTGTAAGGTCAAAATCTTTATCTTTTCGCAGGTTCTGCACCCGATTGATGAATTCTCTTGCGATTCCTTCTGCTTTCAATTCGTCCGTTATTGTCAAATCTAATGCCACAGTCATTTTTCCTTCGTTTGCAACGGTCCATCCCGGAATATCTTTGGTGAAGATTTCTACATCATCTATGGTAATTTCGTAACCCTGGATTTCAATTTTTCCTTCTTTTTCCAAAGTTGAAATCTGTTCAGCAATCATATTCTGGATTTCAGCACCTACGGTTTTCATATCTTTTCCGAGTCGTGAACCTAATGTTTTGAAATTCGGTTTGATCTGTTTTACAATCAAGTGCGAAGCCTCATCAGAATTGATGAGAACCAATTCTTTTACATTTACTTCTTGTTTTATCAGTTCAGAAACTGCGACAATTTGAGCTTCCGTTTTCGAATCCAAAACAGGAATCATCACTTTTTGCAACGGTTGACGAACTTTGATATTTTCTTTCTTTCTTAAAGAGAATACCATTGAAGTGATTTGTTGTGCCAAATGCGTTTTTTCTACCAAATCCTGATCAATCAAACTTTCATCAGCTACCGGAAAATTGGTTAAGTGTACAGATTCAGCTTCATCTTTACCGGTAATTTTGTTCAAATCCTGGAAGAGTTGATCCATGAAAAACGGAGCAATCGGTGCCGAAATTTTAGCAATCGTTTCCAGACAAGTGTACAAGGTTTGGTATGCCGAAACTTTGTCTTCGGAATATTCTCCTTTCCAGAAACGTCTTCTACAAAGTCTCACATACCAGTTACTTAAGTTGTTGTTCACGAAATTGTTGATCGCTCTTGCAACTTTTGTTGGTTCGTAATCATTGTAAAATTCGGTAACATCTTTTACCAAAAGATTCAGTTCAGAAAGAATCCACCGGTCGATTTCCGGACGGTTTTCAATGTCTTTTTCAGAATAATTAAATCCGTCAACATTCGCATAAAGCGCGAAGAACGAGTATGTATTGTACAATGTGCCGAAGAATTTTCTGCGGACTTCATCAATTCCTTCTACATCAAATTTCAGATTTTCCCAAGGATTTGCATTTGAAATCATATACCAACGCGTTGCATCGGGACCATATTTTTTTAGTGTTTCGAAAGGATCTACCGCGTTTCCAAGTCGTTTAGACATTTTCTGTCCGTTTTTGTCCAAAACCAAACCATTCGACATTACATTTTTATACGCAACTGAATCGAAAACAGAAGTTCCAATCGCATGAAGCGTGTAGAACCAACCTCTTGTTTGGTCAACTCCTTCCGCAATAAAGTCGGCAGGAAATGCTTTTTTGTTGTCGATAAGTTCTTTATTTTCAAATGGATAATGCAATTGTGCGTAAGGCATCGAACCGGAGTCGAACCAAACATCGATCAAGTCGGATTCGCGTTTCATCGGTTTTCCGGAATCTGAAACCAAGATAATTTCATCCACAATGCTTTTATGCAAATCGATCTTCGCATAGTTTTCCTGCGACATGTTACCGGTTTCAAAACCTTCGAATGGATTCTTTTCCATGAAACCTGCCGCGATTGATTTTTGGATTTCGTTCATCAGTTCTTCCACCGAACCGATGATGATTTCTTCTTTCAAATCTTCGCTACGCCAAATTGGCAATGGGATTCCCCAATATCTTGAACGGGAAAGATTCCAGTCGTTCACGTTTTCAAGCCAGTTTGCGAAACGTCCTTCACCGGTAGATTTAGGTTTCCAGTTGATGGTTTCGTTTAACGCAACTAATCGGTCTTTTACCGCGGTCATTTTCACAAACCAGGAATCCAAAGGATAATACAAAACAGGTTTATCGGTTCTCCAGCAATGCGGGTAGCTGTGAACATATTTTTCAACCTTAAAGGCTTTGTTCTCCGTTTTTAAAAGGATGGCAAGTTCCACATCCCAAGATTTTTCCGGAGCGGTTCCTGCGTCGTAATATTCGTTTTTAATATATTTTCCGGCAAATAATTCCGGTGTGTTTCCACCTTTAATAAATTTTCCTTGCAAATCCACCAAAGGAACGAGATTGTCGTTTTCGTCTTTGGTAAGCATTGGGGAAATTCCGTTTTCTTTTGCAACACGGGCATCGTCTGCACCAAAAGTTGGCGCGATATGTACGATTCCGGTTCCATCTTCGGTGGTTACGAAATCTCCAATGATTACTCTGAAAGCATTTTCAGGATTTTCTGCAGGCAAAAACCATGGAATCAATTGCTCATATTCGGTTCCGGTAAGATCTGCTCCTGTGAATTCGGCTAAGATTTGATAAGGTATAACTTTGGATTCTGCTGTGTAATTCTGAAAATCTTCATCGGTTCCCACTGCGTATTTTTTTCCAAAATTCTTCTGCAAAAGAACTTTTGCAAGAATGATGTTAATGGGCTCGAAAGTATATTGATTAAAGGTTTTCACCCAAACATATTCAATATCCCGTCCAACTGCTAAAGCGGTGTTGGAAGGTAAAGTCCATGGAGTCGTGGTCCAGGCAAGGATATGGATTGGCAGCTGATTTTCTTTGTCAAACTCAGCCCAATGATTAACACCACCGCAGGTTTCATTATCTAAATTAATGGTTTTGCTTGCGCC
>JAHRWY010000183.1:0-23025 GCA_019104935.1 Kaistella sp. | reverse complement strand
CTGAGATTTGCAGCCAGGGTTTGTTTACAAATTCGCCCATTTTTAATTTAGATCCTGTAAACATTACCAAAGGAACAACCGCAAAACTCAGCTGCATTGACAGAATTACCTGACTGAGAACCAAGAGATCTGTGGTGCCCTGTTCGCCGTAAATTATTGTAACAATAAGGGCAGGAATAACAGCAATCAACCGCGTAATCAATCTTCTTAACCAGGGTTTCAGGCGGATATTCAGGAATCCTTCCATCACAATCTGACCTGCCAGCGTTCCTGTTAAGGTTGAATTCTGTCCAGATGCCAGCAGCGCAACTGCAAAGAAAATACTCGCAAATGTGGTTCCTAAAATCGGCGCGAGCATTTTATGGGCATCATGAATATCTGCTACATCCTGGTTTCCGGTGGTATGAAAAGTCGCCGCCGCTACGATTAAAATTGCTGCATTGATGAAAAATGCCAGGAATAGCGACGCTGTACTGTCGATGGTGGCGAATTTTATGGCTTCTTTTTTTCCGGAAGACGTGCGTTCGTAATTCCGGGTCTGGATGATGCTGCTGTGCAAATACAAGTTATGAGGCATAACCGTGGCACCCAGAATTCCAATGGCAATATAAAGCATCGAGGGATTGGTAACGATTTCTTTTTGCGGAACAAGGCTGCTAAGAATCGGGAAAATATCCGGTTTACTTAAAATGATTTCATAAATAAAACAGCCGAGAATAACGAATATTAATCCTGCCACAATGCTTTCCAGATACCGGAAGCCTTTTGCCTGAAGAAACAGTATGAGAAATACATCAATTACCGTAATTACAACACCCCAGGTGAGTGGGATGCCGAAAAGCAGATTCAGTGCGATTGCGGAGCCAATGACTTCTGCAAGATCACACGCAGCGATGGCAATTTCGCAAAACACCCACAGTATGAAATTGGTAGTAGGATTAAAATGATCCCGGCACGCTTGTGCGAGGTCCCGCTCCGCAACAATTCCCAACTTCAAAGAAAGATGCTGAAGAACGATGGCGAATAAATTGGAAATAAGGATCACTGACAATAAAGTGTAGCCAAACTGAGCACCTCCGGCGATATCGGTCGCCCAGTTTCCGGGATCCATATAGCCTACTGCGACCATAAGTCCCGGCCCTGCAAAGACGAAAAGCTTACGCCAGAAACCGGCATCTTTTGGAATATTGATACTTGAAAATACTTCCGGGAGCGAGTTTGAGTGTTTTTCTCTTTGCCAGCCTTTATTGATGTTTTTCACAAATGTTAGATTAGGCTAACAAAATTACATAAATATATCTAATTTCCAAACCTGGAATAAAAAAATCCCGACAAGTTGCCGGGATTTGGTATAGTTTGAGTAAGATTATTTTGCAAATCTCACAGCCATCTTTCTGTCAGCGGCTCTTTCAGCATCTGAGGCAGTCGCTGCAACGGTTGCAAATTCGCTTCCGTAGCCTTCTGCGCCAATTACCTGAGAACCTACGCCTGCTTTTTCTAACGCGGCTTTAATGAAGTTGGCTCTCGCGGTAGAAAGCTTAACATGTGCAGCTTCATCACCCACTTTATCCGTATAACCTCCAACTTTAATTTTAGCTTCAGGATAAGCTTTCAGAATAGCTACGAGGTTATCGAGCTGAGTTTGGGAACCTGCTTCCAATTCGGTAGATGATCCCATTTTAAAATTAACTTTATCGAAGGTGTACCAAGTATCTTTCAGTACAGCATCATCTGCGGCATTGCTGTATCCGCCGGATTTAAGGAAAGAAATCATTGAATCTTCCATCCCGCCTCTGTATCCTTTCAGTGCAACACCATTCAGATCAATATCTTCATCTACTCTGGTTGTGGTACCCATTGCGGAATCAGCAGGCATCACTGCCGAGTCAACATCAATTACCTCAGATGTTACCACTGTTTGGTCTGCAGGTTTATTGCACTGTTTCCATAGGAACCATGCAGCAAGTGCAAGCAGTAATAGCGGCAGTAACCATTTCCAGATGGATCCGGCTTCATCGTTATCTTTTCGGTCAACATTTACGTGGGTGTTTCCGCCTCTGTTAACTTCAACCTTTGGTTCTTCATGAGAAGTCACTTTTACTTTTTCAGTGTTTATATCAGTAGCTGCGCCCCAGTTTCCTAATCCGAGAGAAGCAAATGAAAGCCCAGCAGGAAGTAAAGAAGACACTATTCCTTTCTGATCCGCAAGCAGGCCTGACAAGCTGTTTCTGTCGAGATTATGATCTGCAGCATATTTGCCCAGTGAGCCTAAGGCAGCACCAGCAACCATATTCAATAATGAACCTGAAGTTGAATTGCTTACCCCTGAATAGCCTGATACCGCATTAATCAGTCCATTGATTTTATCTCCAAAAATTGCAGACAGTACAGTGCTAACCAATGAATTATTAGAAGAGCCTCCTAAAAGGTTTCCCAACAAGCCTGTGGATTGTGACCCAGTAATTGCATCCAGCAAAGCTGGCTGATTAGCGTTATTGGCCATTCCGCCTACAACCGCGGGCAACAAACCGCTTATTGCTTTGGAAATACCCGATTCGCTTTCTCCGTACTGCGTGGCAGCCTGAGATACTAATGCCGGACCCAATTGTCCCTTGATAAGATCGATAACGTTTAATGACATAATAGTTTATTTTTAAATTTAACTTTAACAACAGAAGCAAATATCAATCCAAAAGAACTGCATTTTGTATTGTTTATATTTAAATTAACATTCTATTACATTATCATTAAAAATAAACCCAAGAATTAGTATGATTTTGCAAATATTACCCGCTGATTTGATGGTTTTCCCGAAATCATTGAAATACCTTCTTCCATTTGATTGTCTAAAGGAATACATCTGATGGTCGCTTTGGTTTCATTTTTAATCTGCTCTTCTTCTTCCGCAGTACCGTCCCAATGGGCAGAAATAAATCCACCTTTTTCCTCCAGAACCTGCTTGAACTCTTCGTAAGAATCTACTTTTGTAATATGTTCGTCGCGGTAGGTTACTGCCTTTCTGTAGATATCTTCCTGAATGGTTTTCAGGAGATTTTCGATATAGATATCGAGATTTTCAAGCGGTTTAGTTTCCTTAGTTAAATTATCTCTTCGGGCAATCTCCACCGTTTTGTTTTCCAGATCACGGGCGCCTAAAGCGATGCGAACGGGTACACCTTTCAGTTCGTATTCGGCAAATTTCCAGCCTGGTTTGTTCTCTGTACGGTTATCATATTTTACTGAGATTCCTTTAGCTTTCAGTTTAGCCTGAATTTCATAAGCAACTTCGTCAATTTGCTGCAGCTGTTCTTCCCCTTTGAAAATCGGTACGATTACTACCTGAATCGGTGCTAAAGTTGGTGGTAAAACCAAACCTAAATCATCGGAATGCGTCATGATCAATGCCCCCATTAATCTGGTAGAAGTTCCCCAGGAAGTTCCCCAGGCGTACTCGATTTTCCCTTCTCTGTTGGTGAATTTCACATCGAAAGCTTTCCCGAAATTCTGTCCCAGGAAGTGAGAAGTTCCTGCCTGAAGGGCTTTCCCATCCTGCATTAAGGCTTCGATACAGTAGGTTTCATCTGCACCGGCAAATCTTTCAGATTCTGTTTTAAGTCCTTTGATTACAGGTATTGCCATGAAGTTTTCAGCAAAATCTGCATATACGTGGAGCATTTTTTCGGTTTCTTCAATTGCCTCATCTTTGGTGGCGTGCGCAGTATGGCCTTCCTGCCAGAGGAATTCTGCAGTTCTTAAAAACAGACGCGTTCTCATTTCCCAACGCACTACATTCGCCCACTGATTGATGAGAATAGGCAGATCACGGTAGGACTGGATCCAGTTTTTATAGGTATTCCAGATGATGGCTTCGGAAGTTGGACGTACGATAAGCTCTTCCTCGAGTTTAGCTTCGGGATCAACGATGAGTTTTTTAGGATCTTCAGGATCGGTTTTCAGTCTGTAGTGGGTAACTACAGCGCATTCTTTTGCGAAACCTTCGGCATTTTTTTCTTCAGCTTCAAATAAACTTTTCGGGATAAAGATAGGGAAGTAAGCATTTTCGTGACCTGTTTCCTTGAATTTACGGTCCATTTCGTCGCGCATTTTTTCCCAGATTGCATAGCCATAAGGTTTAATTACCATGCAGCCGCGGACTCCGGAATTTTCTGCCAGATCAGCTTTTACGACCAATTCATTATACCATTTACTGTAATCTTCGGCTCTTGAAGTTAATTTTGCCATTATATTGTATCTTTGATTTAACTTTTGTGTAGTACTTGTATCTAATTCTAAAAAGTGTATTTTTACTCAAAAATTTACCAGTGTTAATGGTATAATTTTGGTATAAAGTGCAAATATAATTCAAATTAAAACTTTTCACCTTATCATGGAAAAAATTACTTATAAAAATTTACCTCAGATCCTGAAATCTAAAGTGGTTTTGGCGCTTGCCGGAGGTTTAATTTTAATGTCCTGCGGTTCGCAGATGGGTGGTTACAGCGAAACCGACGGAGTATATTACGACCCAAACAGAGATACACTGCCTGAAGGTACTGTGATGAACAGTGGCAACAGGGTAGGTGAATATTATGATTATCAGGCAACAGATGATCAGAATAAATACCTCAATTCTGAAAACAGAAATGAAAGCTGGAAAGACCAGAATTCCGATTGGGGAAATTATACAGGTACCGATGTTTTCTATAATGATACCTGGGGTTCCCCTTACGGAATGTACTCCGGTTGGGGCCTGAATTTCGGTTTCGGATCGTATTGGGGTTACGGAGGTTACTACAGTCCGTGGGGAATGGGATATAATCCGTGGTACGGGTACTACAGCCCATGGTATGGTTACTACAGCCCTTACTACGGCTATTATAATCCTTATTACGGATACAGCCCGTACGGCTATTATTCTCCTTATGGATATGGATACGGAATGGGATATAACAGCTATAATGGCGGATTTACCTATAAAAGAAGCGGTGCAGACGGTGGTTTCAGGAATACTTTAAAAAATTCTAATCCAAGTTCCACCAACAGAACTAATAATTATAATTCCGGGTTCCGAAACGATACGCCAAGAACCAATCCTGCTCAACCTAACAATCCGAGATTTAATCAGCCTGACAGCAGTACTCAGCCAAGATTGAGAGCTACACCAAGGCCTGACGCAACACCACGACAGACTGCACCACGACAAAGTACTCCGAACTACGAACCGAGAACAAGAAGCAATTCAAATGACGGAGGCTTCAGATCAGGCAGCAGCGGCGGTGGATTCGGAAGTGGTTCATCCAGCTCCAGCTCAGGTTCCGGCAGAACTTCAGGAGGTTTCAGAAGATAAAATTTAAAAAAAAACTGATATTTTAAAATGATTAAAAATTCTTTAATAGTTTTAACTCTTTCTGCCGCATATTTCGTTAGCGCGCAGGATGTTTCAACCCTTAGAAACATTGTTGAAGTGTATTCAAACAGTTCACTGAACGGTTCATCAAAATACAATGCGATGGCAGGTTCTATGGGAGCATTGGGAGGAGATTTTTCTACACTTACTTCTAACCCTGCGGGAATTGGAGTGAGTATTGCAAGTGATTTTTCTTTAACCTTAGGTGTTAATTCCAACAAAAACGATACTTCGTATGCAGGTAAAACAAAAAGCTACAAAGTTAACAATACGGACGTGGTAAATGCTGGGGGAGTTGCGGTTTTTCCTGTGGAGGGTAATACGCCATGGAAGTTTGTTAATGTTGGTGTTAATTATTCTTACCAGTCGATTGAAGATTATTCCGAAACTCCGGGAAACAGCAATCTTATTTATGAAATCAGAGACGCGGACAATGCGCTTGTTGATGAACTTGCTTTTGCCGGTCATGCGTATAACCGATATGGCAACCTCTCCAAAACCAGTATTGGTGTAGGTGGGAATTACGACAACAGAATTTATGTAGGTGCCGGATTGAATTTCCACAACTCGGTTCTCGATCAGTATGATTCTGCAGCTTTTACAGGTAATGACAATGTTACTGATGTTTACGACAAACAGTATACGCCTTTTTCAGAGTCTGCCAATGGTTTTTCAGCCTCAGTTGGAGTGATTGGTAAAGTAAATCCACAGTTCAGATTAGGGGCGTCACTGGAAACGCCAACCTGGTGGAGTATTGCAAGAGTTTACAGCGAATACGAAAATCCTGTAGACGGAACGTATACCGAAGACCGCAGACTTTCTTCACCTATGAAAGCAACTTTGAGTGCAGCGTACGTACCCAACAAAAATTTTGCGATCAACGTAGATTACTCTTTGGGACTTACAAAACCTAAATATAAAGTGTATGGCGACGCTGAAACGGAATTGAACAGCTTTTTTGGTCAAAACTCTAAAAATCTGTCAGAGGTAAAAGTAGGTGCAGAATACCGTATTGCTGCTTTCAGACTGAGAGGAGGTTACGGATTTGCGTCAAGTCCATTTGATTCGATGTCGATCAGTAGTACATTATCGGATACCGGAACATCAGCAAATACATCTTACGACAATTTGATTTTAGGAAAAAGAAATACGGTGGGCGCCGGAATAGGTTATGATTTCAAATCATTCTTTATCGACGCAGCGTACCAGAATGTAAATTCAGAATATAGCAGCCCGTTTTTACGAGGTTCTGCAGCGAATAATACAGGATATTTTTCAAACAATTATATTGTTGAATCTGATGCATCAGTAGTTTCAAACGTAAAAAATACAAAAGACAATTTCTTTATAACACTAGGCTGGAAATTCTAAATTTCCGGAATTAAGTGAAATAATGATGGGAGGCTTCGGAGAAATTCGAAGCCTTTTTTTAATGGTGATCATGAAAGAGATGGCTCACCAGCGCGATTGCAACCCCGCAAATCACCATCAGGATTTTCCACCAGTCGATGTTGTGGTTTTTGTTGCTTTCAAAAATGATCACTGAAGAAATGTGAAGGAAAATCCCACCTACCAGTGCCAGAAAATAGACTTTAAAATCAGGATTCAGATAATTTCCGGTCAACAGTCCCAACGGAGATGCCACCGCAAAAAAAGCAATCACAAGCCACGATGTGGTGGTAAATTTTTTGTTCTGAATCAGAAAAGCGCCCATGACAAAAGAAATCGGGAGATTATGGAACAGAATTCCCATCAGATACGGACTTAAAATTTCGGTTTCATTTGCCAGAGGAATTCCTTCCAGAAAAGCATGAATAAACATCCCGATCATCAACGCTGCGGGCAGAATATTTTTTTCTTCATGATGGTGGTGGAAATGCCCGTGTTCGAAACCTTTGGTAAGATTTTCTAGCAGCATCTGAAGCAGAACACCGGCGATGACAAAGATTCCGATATTCACGTTGCCTTCGGCGTATACTTCCGGGAATACATCGTTCAGGCAGATGGTAATTAAAAACCCGGCACTTAAAATCAGAAGGTTTTTAGCGAATTTCTGTTGTCCGCCAAAATATTTTCCAAGAAATACCCCGGCCAAAACACTTAATATTAAGAGAAAAATAATCATAAATCTTCTGAATTGCAGTTAGTGATAAATTACATCTAAAAATCCTGAAAACGCTTTTACAGTTTTCTGAAAACGTTAATACACCGCGGAGAAGTCTCTAAATCGAAGGTTCCCAAATGGTAATCACCATAAATTTTTTCCCTTTCAAATCCCAATTCCTCTGCGTAAGACCCAATCTCTTCTAAAGTATGAAGTTTTACCTTTTCGAAAAAATGAAAATCCTCTCCCTGATCTTTAAAAACAATATCTTTAATAACATGCTGGTCTTCAATTCTTTTTGAAATGTGAAAATCGATACCGCCTTTGGTAATCACCGCTTCAGGAACCAAAGTATTTTTTACCCATTGCTCGTTCAGGAAATCGAGAACAAAAAATCCATTGTCATTTAGTGCATCAGCTACCGATTTGAATATTTTTCTGTCTTCAGTTTCAGTCTCAAAATATCCGAAACTTGTAAAAAGATTGCAAACCGCATCAACTTTCACCTGCGATATTTCCGGATAAATCGGATCCCGCATATCATGAACCTTGAATTTCAATGTATCGTTCTCGAAGATTTTATTCTGCGAAATACTTTCTTCAGAAAGATCCAGACCTAAAACATCGAATCCCATCTTGTTTAAAAAAACAGAATGCCGGCCTTTTCCGCAGGCTAAATCAATAATTTTTGAATGTTTCGGAATCTGCAAATCATTGATTAGCAGTGTGATGAAATTTTCTGCTTCTTCGAAATTTCTATCCTTGTAAAGAATATGATAATAAGGGGTATTAAACCATGTTTCAAACCATGCCATTGTGCAAAAATAACTAAATTTGCATTTCGTAAACTACAAATCACAAAAGATTTCTCTTTAAAAGGCAAATGCAGAATATCAAATGCCCAGGAATCATTACCAATCAACTTTAGGGTTTAGATACCCAGACTTATATGAATACAGAAAATTTACAGATACAGATTAAAACTTTTTTCGGACTGGAAGAAGTGTTGGCAGAAGAAATTAAAAAACTGGGCGGCAAGAACGTTGAGATCAAAAACCGCGCGGTAAACTGCGAAGGCGATCTGGGTTTTCTTTACAAGATTAATTATTCTGCCAGAACTGCGCTCAAAATAATGATTCCGGTGCTTACTTTCAAAGCCTGGGACGAAAGCCGCTTCTACGACAAACTTTTTGCCTTCCCGTGGGACGAATATATGGATGTTGACCAAACTTTTGCCATCGATGCAACGGTTTATTCGGACCGGTTCCGTCATTCACAGTTCATGTCGCAGAAAATGAAGGACGCGATTGTAGATTATTTCAAATTCAAACACCGCAAAAGACCGAATGTGGATGTTCAGGATCCGGATATTAAATTTCACCTGCATATCGACAGGGAATTGGTAACGATTTCACTGGATTCCTGTGGAGATCCGCTTTTTAAAAGAGGTTACCGTAAAGAACAAGGCGAAGCGCCGATTAATGAAGTGTTGGCCAGCGGAATGCTGCAGCTGGCAGGCTGGGACGGGAAAGGGAATTTTCTTGATCCCATGTGCGGTTCCGGAACTTTGCTGATTGAAGCAGCCATGATCGCCATGGATTTGCCTGCGCAGATTTTCCGTAAAAAATTCGCTTTTCAGAACTGGAAAAATTATGATGCAGAACTTTTCCAGAAAATAAAAGAAGTAAGAATTAACCGTGTAAAGGAATTTACAGGAAAAATTGTTGGTTACGATATCGATTCTCAGATGCTCAACGCTGCACATATCAATGTAGAAGCGGCTGAACTGGAAGACGTAATTGAAGTGAAAAGGCAGGATTTCTTCGAATCTAAAAAAGATATGTTCCCGTTGATGATGGTTTTCAATCCGCCTTATGACGAGAGAATTGAAATTCATGACGACGAATTCTACAAAAAAATCGGCGATACGTTCAAAAAGAATTATCCAAATACGTTGGCGTGGTTTATTTCCTCCGATCTGGACGCAGCCAAAAAAGTAGGTTTAAGACCTTCACGTAGAATTAAACTTTTTAACGGAAAACTGGAATGCCGTTTCCTACAGTTTGAAATGTATGAAGGCACAAAAAAAGTTCATAAACTCGAAAAGCAGTAAAAGTTTCTCACTAAATCATTCAGAAATCAGTCCATTGAATTCCATCTCGCTCATCATCGCCATTTATAACCGGAAAGACGAACTTTTCGAATTGCTCAATTCGCTGTCGCACCAAACCGATCCGGATTTTGAAGTGATTATTGTGGATGACGGTTCACTGATTGATTTACGGCCAACGACCACACTTTTTAAGGAAAGTTTAAACATTCAGTTTTTCAGAAAAGACAATTCCGGTCCCGGTTTATCGCGGAATTATGGTGCCAGAAGAGCAAAAAACGACTGGCTTGTTTTTGTAGATTCGGATGTGATTGTCGAAAAAGATTACATCGAAAACATCAAAAATAATATAACAGAAATTCCCTGCGACGCTTTTGGCGGGGCCGATAAAGCGCACAAAGGTTTCAACCTTATGCAGAAAGCGATTTCATATTCCATGACCTCGGTTTTCACCACAGGCGGAATTCGCGGAAACAAGAAAGCGGTCACCAAATTTCAGCCACGAAGTTTCAACATGGGCGTGAAGAAATCAGCTTTTCAGGCCGTTGGCGGATTTTCAGAAATGCGGATCGGCGAAGATCCGGATCTCTCGATGACGCTTTGGGAAAACGGTTTTACCACAGCGTTTTTCGATAATATTGGAGTTTACCATAAGCGGCGCGTAGATTTCGGGAAATTCTCAAAACAGGTCTACCAGTTCGGTTGTGCAAGGCCGATTCTTAATCAGCGACACCCGAAATATGTGAAGATTTCGTTTGCATTTCCGTCGGTTTTTCTCATCGGCTATGTTTTGGGATTTATTGAGTATTTTCTCTTTCAGAAAGGGCTTTTCCTCACGATATACGGGCTCTACACCATGCTCGTGTTTTTTCATGCGCTCTATAAGACCAAAAACATCAGCATCGCTTCATTTGCGGTGATTTCCACTTATATCCAGATGTTTTCTTACGGTTACGGCTTCCTGAAATCGTGGATTCTGCTCAATATTTTCCGTCAGAAACCCGAAGAAGCATTTCCAAAACATTTTCACAAATAGTTTTGTACAGGTTTTTGTGGCGCACATTTCCGCCCTCCGTTCCCGCTTTTTTGCTCCGCTGCGCTGCGCAAAAAGAGCTCCACTCAGGTCGGGGCGCAGAACGTTATTAAAAAGAAAATTAGTTAATTTTACAAAAAATTTACCATGAACAGTTATTTAGAATTCAACTTCAATATATCACCACTACAACCTTGGAACGAAATCCTGATGGCAGAACTCATCGAAATCGGTTTCGACAGTTTTACGGAGGAACACGAGGGAATTCTGGCCTATATTCAGAAAGACCTTTTTGATGAAAAGCAGCTTGAGGAAATCAATCTGTTTTCCAACGAAGCTGTTAAAATTTCCTACACGTACAAGGAAATGCCCAATATCAACTGGAATGAAGAGTGGGAGAAGAATTTCGAGCCGATTAATGTAGAAAATCAAGTGTCGATCCGGGCAGAATTTCACGAAAACCAAAATCTTCCCCATGAAATCATCATTCAGCCGAAAATGTCTTTCGGAACGGGACATCATGCGACGACCTATCTGATGATTCAGCAGATGCTCGACATGGATTTTGAAAACAAAACCGTGCTCGATATGGGCTGTGGAACTTCGGTTCTTGCCATTTTCGCGAAACAAAAAGGAGCCGGAAAAACCGTTGCCATCGATATCGACGAATGGTCGGTAGAAAATTCAAAAGAAAATGCAGCAAGAAACAATGTAGAACTTGAGATTTCGCAGGGAACTGCAGACAATTTAGGAAATGAAAATTTCGATATTATTTTGGCCAATATCAACCGTAATATCCTGATTTCAGACATTCCAACTTATGTTTCAGTATTGAACAGCGGCGGGCAGCTTCTGCTTTCCGGACTGTGCTTTTTCGACGTAGATGATATTCTGGAGGTTTGTACTGAGCAGAAACTCACTTTGAAAAGGAAATTACAGCGCGAAGAATGGGTTTCTTTACTGCTTGAAAAATAGAAAGACCCTGCGCAATGCAGGGTTTTTTGTTCAAAAAAGTTTCTCCCTGAACTGAGTCGGCGTCATCCCCGTATTGGATTTAAAAAATTTCGAAAAACTTGCATGGTCATAAAAACCGAGATCATAAACAATATCTTTTACTGACTTTTCAGAAACTTTGAGCAGCCGTTTTGCTTCAAGTAAAATTCTGTTCTGAATTAATGATGACGCGGAGGTATTGAGGTTTTTTTTAGAAATAATATTTAAATAGTTTGCCGAAATATGAAGCCTGTCGGCATAGAAAGCAACAGAGCGCTCTTCTTTGAAATTCAGATCAATTAAATTTAAAAATTTAGAAAGGACAGGATGGGCGTTTTTTGCTTCATAACCGATGAAACTTTCTTCAACAGCTCTGCTGATCATCAAACCAATGATTTCACACCGTTTCTGTACTATTTCCCAAAAGATATTCTGGGCTGCCATTTCTTTCTGGATGTATTTAAATTCCTGAAAGACAGACTGAAAAGCATCCTCAGGAAGATCAATAACCGGATGGCTCTGATAAAATAAAGCGGAAAACCTAAGCGATGAAAGGAGGTTTTCGAACCACGATCTGCTGACCATCAGCTGATAGCCTACCGTTCCTTTTCCAATGCTCCATTGATGTACCTGATCCGGAAAAACCAGATGAACATGATGATGGTGAATGGGGTAGGGAACGAAATCGATAATATGGGTTCCCTTTCCTTCTTTAAAAATATTGATGATAAAAAAATCGTGTCTGTGCGGAAGATCGATCGAACGCTCCCCATGAAGCTCATTGAATAAAAGCTCACCTCCGGAATTCAGGTTATCACTGAAATCCTGAATTCCCAAAACGGGAAAGTGATCCGACTGTTGCTTCATCCTGAATGATTTTCGCCTAAAATTAGTAAAAATTTAAAACAGCAAAGTAAGCAGAATGAAACTTCCTATGTTAAGATTCCAGTATCTTCACAATTTCGCTGAAGCCTAATGATTTTGAATGTTGCAGAGCCGTTATGCCGTCCCGGTCAGGAATGTTCAGATCTGCTCCTGCCTGCTTTAAAATTTTAATGATCTGCTGATATTTCTCACTTCCATCACCCAAAACGACGGCTTCCATAAGTGCGGTCCAACCCAAGCGATTAACATGATTCACTGGGAAACCTTTCGTATTGGTGAGAACTTTCACGGTTTCCACATGGCCTCTTTCGCAGGCAGGAATTAAAGCCGTTCCGTTGTAGCGGTTAAAAACATCGAACCGGGCGCCGTTTTTCAAAAATAACTTTACCAATTCGGTTTGTCCGCTTGCTCCGGCGTATAAAAACGGACTGTCTTTCTGCGCATCCTGAAGATTTACATCTGCTTTATAATCGATGAGGAGTTTTACCATCTCCGTTTGTTTTCCGATGACGGCAATAAGGAGGAGTGATCTGCCTTTCTGATCGGTCGTATTAACGTCCGCACCTTTTTCCAAAGCTTTTTTTAAGGTAAGGAGATCATTTTTCATCACCAGACTTACCAGATTTTCATGCTGCATTCTGTTTTCTTTTGAATTCTGAACTGTATTTTTCCCGTACGCACTATCATTAATACTTAAAAAAGCGATGAGAAAAAATAAAATCTTCATTGTTTTAATTAAGTTAAAATACAACATTTCCCTTATGAATCAGCGATTTCACATCTGATATTCTCGAAACTGCTTCGGCTGAACAGCTTGCATCCAGAAAAACCAAATCCGCATCATTTCCTACTTTAGGCCATTGCTGATTTCCTTTGTCATCCAAAGGAAGCACATTCGCAGTCGCCAGTTTTAAACATCTGGATAACAGAAATTCAGTGGACTGCCCATACAGTTGTGCATAGAGATTGGCTTTTTCCAGAACACTTCCGCTTCCGAAGGTATTCCAGTGATCGACGATGCTGTCGTTTCCGGTAAAAACTGTTACACCATGTTTCTGCAGGGCAGGAAGCGGCATGACGAGATTCCCGAATGGAATCGTGGAGATAATTCCGACCTGGGCATCTGCTAATTTTTCGGCAATTCGTTCCAGAGTGTTCTGATCTAATTTTCCTAAAACAAAGCAGTGGCTTAGAAAAGTTTTGCCTTTCAAAGCAGGGTTTTCATTGACTTTATCAATTAAATATTCCACCGTCTTCAAACCTGATGCTCCGGTTTCATGAAGGTGAATATCTATTCCTTTCTGATGATCCAAAGCCAGCTGCACCGTAAAATCAACCGTCTTTTCAATCGATCCGTCTATGGTGTAAGGATCTACGCCGCCAATAAAATCGATATTCATTGTTGCGGCTTCTTTCAAATAGGGGACAGAATTTTTATAAAAAACACCATGCTGCGGAAACGCGACCAGCTCGGCACCGAAAGTTTTTTTCCTTTTTTCCAATGCTGCCTGCAGGTTTTTCAGTGAATCCAATTTTGAGGTGGGCTCGATATTCACATGGCTTCTGGCAAAAGACGTCCCTTTGGAATGAAGCAGTTCAATCATTTTTTCTGCTTTCTGGGTAGAGGTTTTCAGCAGTTCGGGCATCAGTTGTTCTTCCAGCTCAATCATTCCTTTTACACCGCCTTTTCTTTTTCTCACCGCCTGCCATTTGTCGCCGTAAAAAGTTTTGTCCAAATGAATGTGCATGTCTTTAAACGCCGGAAGCATCAAAAATCCTTTGGCGTCAATTGCTTTTGCACTGGTATTATTTGGAGAAATTTTAACAATCTTCCCGTTTTCAATTTCGATCAGGAACAAACCTGTTTTTGTGGAGATTACTTCCCCTTCTTCATATTGAAAACCGGTTTCGAGCCGGACATTTTTTAAGATTAATTTTGCGTTTGCGGAAATTTTTTCATCATCAAAAATCGAAGTTGCTTTCATCATACCGGAAGTTAAGGTTAAACCGGCCATTGCCAATGCAGAATTGATGAGAAAATCTTTGCGGGAGGTGTTTTTTGAAACCGACATATTCAGTTGTTTGATGCAAAATTAAAAAGAAGACCCATATCACAGCGGTATGGCCTATCACATTATCTGTAAATTTTATTAAAAAGTACAGCCTTCAAAGTCCCGTAAAGATAGCGAAGTTGGAAACAGGTTTTTGGAATGATTCAGGAATTCAGAAAATTAAAAGATATTTTTCGGTATAGAAAATTAATATTTTTCACCTTAGAATTGATGTATTGGGAGAGTGTCGAAAGAATGCGGATGTTAATGAATCTTACTGCTCAACAAATAGAAAAACCCTGCTGATGCAGGGTTTTTGTGACCTCGACAGGATTCAAACCTGTAACCTTCTGAGCCGTAATCAGATGCGCTATTCAGTTGCGCCACGAGGCCGTTTTTCGGTTTGCAAATATAGCACTTTTTTGCTTCCTTTGAAAAATGAAACCAATTTTTTTCTTATTTCTTTCCACATTTTTTGTTTATAGCTGTAAAAAAGAAGTAAAACCAGCTGAAAATGACTGGCAAAATATTTCTTCGAACATTCAGTTTAAAGAAGATTTAAAGACTTTTCATCTGAAATCAGGGAAATTCTCTTATGAAATTCCAAAAGCAAAACTTCCTTTCAAAAAAGTGATGCTGCTTAATGCAAGTCTGGTCGGCTATTTTACCGAATTGGATCTGGAGGAAAAAATCATTGGAATTTCCAGTCCGGAGTACGTTTATTCTGATAAAATTCAGCAGATGATCCAGGAAGGTAAAATTCAGAACATCGGCAACGAGCAGAAATATAATGTGGAAAAAATCATTGCTTTGAAACCTGAGGTGATCTTCACCAATTATATTGCGAGCTTCGACAATACCTACGATCTCATCAGAAAAAACGGGATTGAAATTATTTTTCTGGACGAATATCTCGAACAGAATCCTTTAGAAAAATCAAAATATCTCATCGTTTTCGGGAAACTTTTGGGAAAGGAAAAAGAAGCGGAACAGCGATTCAGAGAAATTCAGAAATCGTATGATTCTTTGAGAATTTTAGCGCAGAAAGCCAATCATAAACCCGTTGTTCTGGCCAACGAAATGTACGGGAACCAGTGGTTTTTGCCGGGCGGGAAAACAAATTTAGCCACGCTGATTTCGGATGCTAATGCAGCTTATATTAATGCTGAAAACAGTAAGTCCAAGGCGGTTCCTTTAAGTTTTGAAGAGGTTTTCGCTAAGTCGCAGAACGCTGAATTTTGGGTAAACGTTGGGAATCATCAGTTCAAAAAAGAACTTTTGCAGATTAATCCCAATTATGCGAAAATGAATGTTTTTAACAACGGAAAACTCTACACTGTATCAGGAAAAGAGAAAGCAAAATCCAATGATTTTTTCGAAAGCGGTGTGGTGCGGGCAGATTTACTCCTGAAAGATTATATTAAAATCTTCCACCCCGAACTGCTGCCCAATTATAATTTAACATACCTGAAAGTGCTTAAATAATTTATATTTCTATTTTTGCAGGCTATTATCTGTACTAAAATATGTGGAAGAAAATCAAAAAACTGTTTTTTATCTTAATCCTCGCCAACATTCTGTTCATTGTCTGGGGAAAATTCTTTAATCCGCCCATTACGCTGACCCAAATCGGAGGTTTGCTGGAGTACGGAAAACTTAAAAGAGATTATATCTCCTACGATGAAATGGGAACCCATGTGAAAAAAGCGGTGATCGCATCAGAAGATCAGGCATTTTTCAGCCATAACGGTTTCGATTATAAGGCGATTGAAAAAGCGATGAAACATAACGAACAGGGCAAAAAACTGCGTGGCGGAAGTACCATTTCCCAGCAAACCGCCAAAAATGTTTTTCTCTGGCAGGGCCGCAGCTGGATCCGTAAAGGGTTGGAAGCCGTTTATACTTTTATTATTGAGCTGGTGTGGAGCAAAGATATCATCCTGGAGCGTTATCTGAATTCTATTGAAATGGGCCGCGGTGTTTTCGGTGTAGAAGCAGCTTCCGAATATTATTTCAACAAAAACGCAAAAGACCTTACCAAAAGTGAAGCCGCGTGGATTGCCGCGATTCTGCCGAACCCGACGAAATACGATCCCAAAAATCCATCGGCCTATCTTAAGCGAAAACACAGCTGGATCATGCGTCAGATGAATAACGTCAATTTGAAATAAATTATCTTTGTAGGGAATATGTCTTTATACAAAAGAAATAAAACAGGTTTTAACACCGTACTTTCCAAATATTTCAGTTTCCGGAACGAGACGAAATCTTTGGAACCTCTTTCTGAACTGCTGATGAATCTGCGCGGATCTGATTTTGGGGAAATTCTTGATTTTCTGCGTACAAATCCGGATATCACAGAGAATTTCGGGTACTATATCAACCATCTTTTCGAAGGCAAACCCTTTAATCTTTCCCTTACAGAAGCTAATATTTTATCTGAAAATGCTTTTTTTCCGGAATTCAAAAAAAGACTCCTGAACAAAATTCTGCCTGCAGTAGAACACGAAAATACCGTATGGTTTCTGGTCGATGCGATTTCGGTAAGAACGGGCAAAGACCTGCAGTATTTCCAAAGTATCCCGGAGGAACAGCTCACCGAATTTTTCCAACTGCTAAGGATTGATGATATAATCATTCGGCCTAAGGTGAAAAATGAGTTGCTTTTTTCCATGAATATTCTGGCCTGGCGCGTCATCGGAAATGCAATGGACGTGGAGGTGGTAAATATGGCGCCGGAATACCGCAAATTCGATAATCCTTTTCTGGCCCTGCAGAATGAACTCGACCGTCTGAATGAAAATTTCGCTGAAAATCCTGAGTTTATCCTGAATTCCAAAGACGTACATTATAAGCAGATTAAAGTGTATCTCGAGCAATGTCTCGATTTTGTGACTTTAGCCTTTAAAAACTCAGCGAAATACGGGATATCGAGTAAAATTAACCAGTCGCTGCTCAAGATCAGGCAGCAACTGAACCGCATGAGCGATATTCATCAGGTGATGGTGATTGATGAGGAAGATGATGTGGTGTGTAAATCTAAACAGCTGTTTTTCAATATCCTGAATTATAAGTCTCACAAGAATAACCTGCTGGATCTGGTTTCTGACAGCACCCGGCTGATGTCGCACCTGATTACCAACCATACCGCAGAAACAGGAACACATTATATCACCAATTCCCGTCGGGATTATATGAGCATGTTCCTGAAAGCCAGTGGCGGCGGAATCATCGTGGGCTGTCTGGTGGTATTAAAGCTTTTTTACGGATCTCTTCCCGGCAGCGATTTTTCTCACGGAATTTTATACGCCTTTAATTACGCGATGGGATTCATTATGATTTATCTGATGAGTTTTACTTTAGCCACAAAACAGCCGGCAATGACGGCCGCAACCATGGCCAAAGTACTTTCTGAAGGCGAAAATACCCAGAAAAATTATGTGGATTTTGCCCATCTGGTTTCTAAAGTTTTCCGCTCTCAGTTTATCGCCTTTATGGGAAATGTGGCGCTGGCTTTTCCTGTAGCGCTTGCCATTATTTACGGTCTTGATGTGCTTTTTCAGCAAAATTTTGCGGCAGAAAAAGCCTCCAACATACTTCAGGATCACGATCCTTTCAAATCAAAAGCCATCTTCCATGCGTGTATTGCAGGCTTTTTCCTTTTCATTTCGGGAATTATTTCGGGAAATATCGGAAACAGTTCGGTGTTTTACCATATTCCAAAAAGAATTGCCAAAAATCCTTTTCTGAATTATTTTCTTGGCAAAAAATCAGCGCAAAATATTTCAGACTATTACGCAAAGAACGCCGCCGGAATTATTTCGAACTTCTGGTTTGGGGTGTTCCTTGGAATTACCGGTCCTGTTGGCCTTTTTCTGGGTCTGGATCTGGACATCCGACACATTACATTTGCCGCCGGGAATATCGCACTGGGCTTTTATGGAAAAGGATTTGAGGTGGATACCTACACCGTAGTGATTTCTGTAATCACCGTATTTTTGATTGGATTCTTTAATTTTGCGGTGAGTTTCGGACTTTCTATGGTTCTGGCTTTCCGGTCCCGAAAAGTAAATTTTGGGGAAGTGACTGAAATTTACAAAGAAATTTTCAGGTATTTTATGAAAAATCCTTTACAGTTTTTCCTGCCCATCCGTTCAGAACTCGACAGCAGCGCAAAGGAAATGGTAGAAAATACGGTAGCTACGAAATCTGAAGATCGCTGATATTTTCTTCGCCGAATTTCTCTTTAAATTTATTCAGGAAGAAGGTTTTACGCATCCGGAAATCATTTTTAAGCAGTGGCGATTTGATGCGGATTTCTAAAATTTTCCTGTTCAGATTTACCGATTCAATTTCGCTGAACAGGGCGTCATTAAGATATTCATGCAGAAAATCCTTGATCTCAAAAGCTAGCAGCTTATCCTCAAAACCATAAATTCGGGCAAAGGATTTCACCAGTTCGGAAGAATGAAATTCGCGTTTTTTCTTTCTCATGGTTCAATTTCAAAAATTCTGCTTTCTTCATTAATTTTTTTTACCACTTTTTCCGTACGTTCCCTGTTCGTGTCGGTGATAAAAATCTGGCCGAAATGCTCCTGGTTCACAAGTTCTATCAATTGTGAAACCCGCGTATCATCGAGTTTATCGAAAATATCATCCAGCAGAAGAACCGGTGTTTTTCCCGTAAGTTCTTTAATTCTGTTCATCTGTGATAGTTTCAGTGCGATTAAAAAAGATTTCTGCTGTCCCTGGCTTCCGATTTTTTTTAGCGAATTACCATTCATTTCAAAAATAAGATCATCTTTATGAATACCTTTCGACGTATAAGTAAGCATCCGGTCTTTTTCGGTATTGTCGCGCAGAAGATTCTCGAAACTGTTCTCCTGTAAATCTGAGTGGTAATATACCGATACTTTTTCATTCCCGTTCGAAATTGTTTCGTAATAATTCTGAATCAGCGGCACGATGGAGTCTGTAAACTGTTGTCTTTTTTCAAAAATCCGCGTTCCGAATTTAATTAAAGGTTCATTGTAAATCTCCAGATTTTCTGCATCAAAATACCTGTTTTTAGCAAAGCTTTTCAATAAGGCATTTCGCTGCTGCACGGTTTTTTGGTACTGAATCAGATTAAAAAGATAATCGGCATCCGTCTGAGAAATCATGGCATCCAGAAATCTTCTTCTGCTTTCACCCGAATCGGAAATTAAATTGGAATCGTAAGGAGAAATAATAACGCTCGGCAAAAAACCGATGTGATCCGCCAGCCTGTCGTAAGACTTGTCATTCTTTTTGATGATTTTCTTCGCCTCTTTCGGCATCTGGATTTTAATGATATTTTCCTTTTCACCATCGGAAATTTCACCTTCGATTGTGAAAAAATCTTCCCCGGTTTTTATGTTGTTGAGATCGGTATTTCCCAGAAAACTTTTGGCCACCGAAAGATAATGCAGCGCATCTACCACATTTGTTTTCCCCACGCCGTTGTTGCCTACAAAACAGTTGATTTGTGGTGAAAATTCAAAGGTTTTTTCCGGATGGTTTTTGAAATTGATTAAATGAAGTTTCTGGATAATCATTTGTCAAAAATACTCCATTAAAATCAGAAATAAAAGCGGAAGCCCCGAACAGCTTTCTACCCATAAAGAAAAATAAGTGTCTCTGTTGCTGTTCTCAGAAGAATAAATGAAAATAAAAGTTACAAATGAAGTCAGGAAAAAGGAAACCGAAAAGTCTGTTTTTAAACCAAATGTTGCGATAACAACACTTGAAAACACCATGAAATAGGCCAGATATTTCGTTTTCTGAACGCCAATTAATTTGGGAAATGTCACGATCTTATCATTTTTCATATCGCGGATATCGAAAGGGAGAACCAAAGCGGTAACAAATAAAAGACTGATGGTAAAAATCTCCGGATGAAATTCCGGTACAATCAGCCACGAATTGATCAGGGCCCAGGTGAAACCCACGTAAAAAGCTTTTAAAAGCGGAATTTTCCGGAGGTGATTTTCTAAAAATGATGAATTATAGAGCAATCCCAAAAATACTATGATTGCCCATTTTACAAGCCGGATTTCGTTATGATTCGCCAAAATCAGCAAGGCAGAAAAAATTCCGCAAATCACATTGAAGACAAAAATTTTCCAGAAAAACCTATGCTGTTGGTATTTGGTGTAAAGATAGCCGCTGAAATAAGTGATGAAAATTAAAATCACCGTAGGCAAGCGGAACAGGTTTTGCTCGAGCATAAAAAACACTGCCAAAAGCGTTCCCATCAATGAAACAAAAATTTGGCTGTCGATAAGGTGTTTTTTTAGTAAATTTAGAATCTGCATCTGCGCAAATTTAACCAATAAATTGTTTCGCCATCCTATCTACATCTTAGCACTTTGATTATGAAGAATTTTACCAGAATACTTACTCTTTTTCTTTTGATTTCGCTCTTTTCGCCGCTTTTTGGACAGAAATATTATGATGACCAGTGGAAAAAAGTCAGCGATAATTACAAAACAGGAAAGTACAAATCCAACCTTCCCATTATTTTAGAAATCCAAAAACAAGCCATGAAAGACGACAATGCGAACCAGCTCATACGCTCGCTGAAAGCGGAATTCAGCATTGTGAACCAAACCCGTGATGATGAAAACAACGATTCGGTGAGTCAGTTTTTTACCAAACTTTCAACCTTCGGCGATCAGCTTAAAGGTGAACAGAGGCTGCTTTATGACGTGCTTTTAACAGCTTTTTTCGCAGAATATTATCAGAATGAATCCTGGGAAATCGGCCAGCGTACGAACATCAACAATCAGGATTTTTCGCAGATTGAAACCTGGAGCAAGCTTGATTTCAAAAACTTTCTCAGCAAACAGTTCGCTGCGCTTGACGCAAAAAAAGAGGATTTACAGAAAATTCAGCTTTCCAGGTACAAAGAAATTTTCGAGGAAACGCAGGATCTGGATTATTTCCCGACATTATTCGACTGGAATGCGGTGAATCAGATTCAATTCCTCAGAGAAAACGATTTCTTCACGCCGAACGAACTTAAAGCAAATCATCCAAAAATTCTGAGTATTTACGATGAACTCATTTCGAAAAATTCAGGAAATTCAAAACTTTATTTCGGGCACCAAATACTGAATTACAACTGTGAGTTTTCCAACTGTAAAGATAAACTCACACAACTCGAAAATCTGTATAAATCCGCTACAGAAGGCGATTACAAAGTACAGGTCGCCGCAGAAATCATTGATGAATTAACTCAGGACCAAAAATATAAAGAAGCGCTGATTTGGGTAAATTCTGCAAAGAAAACCTATCCTAAATCGAAGTTTCTCAACAATATCCTTCAGCGTGAAAACCAGATTGTCAATCCTTCGCTGGCTATTAAATTCGAAAATCATACGCAGGCCAATTTGCCGATTCATTTGGTGGCCGAAGCTAAAAATCTACAGCAGTTTTCGCTTAATATTTACGAGGTAAAAAGTGATTTTCAGAATTTTCTGAAATATGTAAGCGATTCCTACAGCAAAGAAAATTTCGCAGCGGTTAAGAAAACTTTGGTCAGAAAAGAAAATTTTGAGCTGCAGGATTTAAAAGATTACAAAACGCACAAAACGTCTTTGGAAATAAAACCACTTCCTTCTGGAATTTATATGGTGGAATATGTGGTTGAAGGGGCCATTCATGAACATTTTTACTTTATTGCAACACAATCAAGGCTTATTTACAATAAAAAAGATGAAAGAAAAACTTTAGAAAGTGAGATAAAACTGGTGGACCGTGAAAACGGAAAATCCATTCCGAATGAAGATCTGAAAATCACCGAATTTGTAAGGGGGAAAACAGCAACAATATTCGCTGCAAAAACTGATGCATCTTCGAACTTTAAGTTTCCGGGAACCGCAGAGAAAGATTATTACCGCTATTACCTCGTACAGCAGCCGAAAACGAACGATTTTAATTTAATTCAGAAGTACGGAAGCCGTTATTATGGCGAAAACAAAATTCAGAACCGAGAACAGGCACAGATCTTTTTAGACCGGGCCATTTACAGACCGGGACAAACTGTTTATTTTAAAGTGATTAACACCAAACTCCTGAATGAAAAAGAGTCCGTTTCTCCCGGAATTTCCCAGAAAATTACCCTTCACGATGCAAACGGTGAAGAGATTTCTTCGCAGAATTTCAAAACCAATGACTTCGGTTCGTACCATGGAAGTTTTATCTTACCGAATGGAAAACTAAACGGAAGTTTTTCTCTTCAGGTTAAAGGAAACAATGTCGATTCCTACAAATCATTTCAGGTTGAAGAATACAAAAGGCCGAAATTTGAAGTTACCATCGAACCGGTAAAAGACGAATATAAATACGGCCAAACCATTGAAATCAAAGGAAAAGCAATGATGTTTTCCGGCGTTGCTTTGAGTAATGCGACCGTAAATT
>JAHRWY010000176.1:0-6288 GCA_019104935.1 Kaistella sp. | reverse complement strand
CGATTATTGTAAAAGCTTTAGCCGACAGACTTGCGGAGGCTTTCGCAGAATTTCTGCACCATAAAGTGCGTACCCGGATTTGGGGTTATGCTCAAAACGAAAACCTGCAGAATGAAGATTTGATCGCAGAAAAATACTCCGGAATCCGGCCTGCGCCCGGTTATCCTGCATGTCCCGATCACCTGGAAAAACTGACCATCTGGGATTTATTAAAGGTGAAAGAAAACATCGGCGTAGAACTTACCGAAAGTTTGGCCATGTTCCCAACTGCAGCGGTTTCCGGATATTATTTTGCGCATCCTAAATCCAAATATTTCGGTGTGGGCAAAATTGCGGAAGATCAGTTAGCAGATTTTGCATCCAGAAAAAATATCGAAATAGAATTTGCCAGAAAATGGTTGAGTCCTAATCTTGCTTAAAAAATATATTTAAGAATGAAAATTACAGATCATATAAAAAACGCAAAAGGTAAAACCCTTTTTTCACTCGAAGTGGTACCGCCACAAAAAGGCATCGGTATCGAAGATCTTTACAAAAACATAGATCCGCTGATGGAATTTAAACCTCCGTTTATCGACGTTACGACTTCGCGTGAAGAATACATTTATCTCGACAAAGGAAACGGATTAATGGAACGTAAAATTACAAGAATGCGTCCCGGAACTTTAGGAATTTGCGCTGCAATACAGCATAAATACAATGTAGATACAGTGCCTCATGTTTTGTGCGGAGGTTTTTCCATGGAAGAAACCGAATATCTTTTGGTAGACTGTATGTATCTTGGAATTGAAAACTTAATGGCGCTGAGGGGTGATGCGATGAAAGGGCAGCAATATTTCGAACCTGCAGTTGGCGGTCACAGAAATGCGGTGGATTTGGTTTATCAAATCAATGATTTGGGCAGAGGTAAATATCTTCATGACGAAAAAGCCTGTGATGAAAATAATAAATTCTGCATCGGTGTCGCCGGATATCCCGAAAAACACATTGAAGCGCCTTCTATGAATTACGACCTGAAATGGCTAAAAGAAAAAGTTGATGCAGGTGCAGATTATGTGGTGACGCAAATGTTTTTCGACAATGAAAAGTTTATTGATTTTGTAAAGCAGGCCCGTGATATGGGGATTGATGTTCCCATAATTCCGGGAATTAAACCAATCGCCACGAAAGCCCATCTGCAGATGCTTCCTAAAGTCTTTAAAATTGATTTGCCGGAAGAACTGATTTCTGCCGTAGAAAAAGCTAAAGACAACACAGCGGTAAAACAAATTGGCATTGAATGGGCAATACAACAGTGCAGAGAACTGATAGATTTTGGCGTTCCTGTGCTGCACTTTTATTCGATGGGAAAAAGCGATAATATTAAGAAAATTGCAAGAGAACTGTTTTAAAAAAAGAGGAGAAAATTTAATTTTCTCCTCTTTACTTTTGCGGAATTAACCAAACTTAATCCATCTGGTTGTATTTCCGCATCAGGTTTTCATAAAAATTCTGAGGCAGGATCCATTTTAGAGGAACACCGATTTTTTGCCCGAATTTCCCGAAATAATAATGGGCTTTCCAGGATTTTTTTGTGAGAAGTTTATCAATGTACTCAGCAACTTCTAAAGGTTCGGTGCCGTCATCTACATGAGCATTCATGATGGAATAGATTTTTTCAAAAGTCTTTTGGTAAGGTTCGGAAACCTTCGTCTTCACACGGTTTTCTGCGATTTTTGTTTTAATGTCGCCCAAATGAAGCGTACAGACAGCGATGTTCCAGGGAGAAACTTCATAACGGATCGCTTCGGTCACTTTATCCAATGCAGATTTTGAAGCGGAATAAAACCCACGGAACGGCAATCCCATTTCGCTGCCGATACTCGAGATGTTGATTATTTTTCCTGATTGCTGATCCCGCATCGCCGGTAAAACCGTGGTCATCATTTGTACAGCGCCTACCAAATTCAGGTTAAATAACTTTAAAATGTCTTCTTTTGTCGAATCTTCCACCGCGCCCACCATGCCCATACCGGCATTATTTATCAGCACATCAATGTTTTTTTCTGTCTTTACAATTTCTGAAACGGCATGCTGAACCTGCAGATTATCGGTAATATCTGTCGGAATGGTCTTGAAATATTGGGATTCCACATTTTTTCTGCTCAGTCCAAAAACCCGGTGGCCTTTCTTTCCGAAAAATTCAGCCAAAGCGAAACCAATTCCTGTAGAAGTTCCTGTAATAATTATGGTCATTGTTTTAGTTAGTTTTTTCGGTTATTTGAGCGAAATCCTGCCAAAAACTGGTGTAGGATTTTTCAACAACTTCCGGATTCTCGATGGTTAAATTTTTTATAAGGCAAAACGGAGCAAAACTCATGGCCATTCGGTGATCGTTGTATGTTGCTATCGAAATATTTTCATTAGGCTCAAAAAATTTATGAGAAACAATGCTGTCATCGGTAAATTCTGCAATACAGCCGATTTTGAAAAGTTCGTTTTTCAGTGCCAGAAGTCTGTCGGTTTCTTTTATTTTTAAAGTTTCCAGGCCGGTGATTTCAAAGGGAATTTTCATCGCTGTTGCAGTAACACAAAGGGTTTGGGCAATGTCTGGACAATCATTCATGTTTAAAACAATTTTTTCCGGAAAGTGAAAATAATGTTCCGGAAGCAAAGAAATTCTGGATTCTGCGCCTTCAGAAATGGTATTTACGCCGAAAAATTTCCAGTAAATTTCTTTAATCACCGAATCGCCCTGAAGGGAATATGGTTTAAACCATTTTAAGTTTATTGTTTTACGCGAAATTGCTGCGAGGGAATAATAATATGAGGCAGAGCTCCAGTCGCTTTCAACAACGAACGGAATACTTTGCGAGTGCTTTTCGGTGTGGATGTTGGGCTGAATTTTAATGATATTTCCCTCCCAATGATTGTTTATCCCTACCGTTCTCAGGATTTTCAGCGTCATCTCGAGGTAAGGTTTTGAGGTAACTGTACCTTCCAATTTAATTTGCAGACCGTTCTCCAGTTTTGCGCCGATGAGCATTAATGAAGTAATAAACTGGCTCGAAATATTAGCCGGAATGCGCACTGTACTTTTTATAATCTTCTTTCCCGTAATCTTCAATGGCGGAAATCCTTCGTTTTCAAGGTAAGAAATTTCAGCACCCAAATCCCGTAACGCATCGACCAGAAATTTTATCGGACGCTGTTTCATCCTGTCAGAACCGGTTAAAATAACGGTTTTGCCTTCCTGGATGGCATAATAAGAAGTAAGAAATCGCATTGCAGTGCCGGCATGATGAATGTCGATGATTTCAGAATCGCTTTGCAAAGCGGCTTTTAGAAGCTGGGTATCCTGAGCATTTGAAAGATTTTCGATGAGAATATTTTCAAAGAGCTGATGCAAAATCAACAAACGATTCGAAATGCTTTTCGAACCGCTGATTTCTATCGTTTTATTTTCTTTTAATTGCGAGTGTTCTAAAAACATTGTACGGGTTAAAGATTATTTTAGTTTCTCATTATTTTGGTGCCTTTTCTGATCTCGTTCTGTTTTCAGTTTCATTTTCCTGTCGAAAGCTTCCTGAAGATTGGTACCGGTCTGGTTGGCCAGACATAGAGTTACGAATAAAACATCAGCCAGTTCTTCACCGAGATCTTTGGTTTTGTCGCTTTCTTTTTCGCTCTGTTCACCGTATCTTCTGGCGATAATTCTGGCAACTTCGCCCACTTCTTCGGTAAGCATGGCCATGTTTGTGAGTTCGTTGAAATAACGTACGCCCACGGTTTTTATCCATTCATCAACTTCCTGCTGCAGCTGGGTAATTTCCATAATTTATTGATAAGCGCCTATAGTTGGCGGATTGGTTCTGGTAACACCAACAATATCTTTTAGAGTTGAGCCCGATACATAACTTGAGCTTCCTTTTCCTTTTGCAGGCGAATCTTCTTTCACTCTTAAATTCATTTTCTGCGTGAAATAATTTACAAATTTCGGATCCTGATTTTTGATGGAATTAGCGGTTGCGTAAGTTGCTTTTGTACCATATTTCAGCAGCGAATAGTTAATTTCTGTGGTAAAAGTCTGGCCGGAAATTGGTTTTAATTCAACCATGTTTTCAGCAGAACCGTAAATAATTGAATTATTCACTTTTAAAGTTAATGGGCCGTTTTCCAAAGCAGTTCCATTCTGGTATTCATTAGTAGCGTAAATCCCAAGTCCGGGAAGTGCCGAATTAAAATCCCAGTAATTCGCTAAAGTTGCGTGGGTTAGCGTATAAGTTCCGCCTTTGAATATTCCTAAAGCCGCCTCACCACAGTTGTTCATCACTAAATTTGAAGCGTTGAGGTTAGATTTTACCGCAAAAATTCCGAATTCCTGATGGCTGTGAATGATGGTGTTGTTGATTGTTGCCTCCGTTTCATTCATTTCCAGCCCTTTTGTTCCGCCGAAAACTTTTGCATAGTTCATGGCTAGCGTAGAGCCTGCGTCGAACTTAATTCCGTTCCAGTTTTTCGGGATCGTATCGTATCTCGGGTCGTTTCTGTCGCCCCGGAAAATAACCTCCTGATTCAATTCGCCAAAAACATTGAGTTTTGCATTTTTAGAAATCTTCAAACCACTGTTTTTATGGAAATAAATCTTGGTTCCCTTCTGTATATCTAAGGTTTTGCCTTCCTCCAGTGTTAAATCTCCAAAGATTATTTTGGCTTTTTCGTTCGTCCAGTTTGTATTGTTGCTTAAAATATTCGGATTGGTGTCGGTCTGGATGAAAAATTCAGCATCCTGAACTACGGAAAACAGTGTTACATGCTGGCTTCCTGCCGGAGTTTGAAACTGAATACGTTCTTCGGCAATCGCTTCCGGTGCGTTGGCAACCGGCGCAATTTCTACAAAAATATAAAGACTGTCTTTCTTTCTTAAAGGAATGTTGGTAAAATCGGTCCCGGCTTTGCCATCAACATTGATTCTATAGAGAGAAGACGAACCGTTTTGCAGAGAAATTTTAGGAATCATCACATCTTTATCTTCGTCGTTGTAAATTTTAACGGCATAAGTTTCGGATCGCACCTGATTATAAACGGTATCCAGAAAAAGGGTGTCCGCAGAAAAACGCAGGAGTTCCGACGGAGCATCAAAGCTGATTTCGTCTCTGTTGCAGGAAACTGCCGTTAAAAGACACCAAAATGAAAAAGCGAATATGAGTTTTATTTTATACATTGAAGAGCGTGATAGATATAAGTTTCAAATTTAATTAAAATAGTCGAACGGAAAAATTTTAAAATTATCATTCTGAGTGTTTGTAAATTAAAAAATTAATTGTACTTTTGCGGTCTAAAAATTAGCAGAGGAATATCCATTACTACTTCTGAAGCAAAACTTTAATTTATTAAAATTTTTATTATGAAAAACGGAATCCACCCGGAAAACTATAGACTTGTTGTTTTCAAAGATATGAGTAACGACGAGATGTTTCTTTGCAAATCTACTGCAGATACCAAAGATACTATTGAATATGAAGGAGAAACTTATCCATTGGTAAAAATGGAGATCTCTTCAACTTCTCACCCTTTTTACACTGGTAAAGTGAAATTGGTTGACACTGCTGGTAGAGTTGACAAATTCATGAGCAAATACAAAAAATTCGCAAAATAATTATTGCGGATTAAGAAAATATTAAAGTCTTTCAGGTTTCTGAAAGACTTTTTTTATTGTAATTTTGAAATTATAGAAATTTAAGCACTTGAAATATGCAAATCGTTTTTTCTGATGCCCAGTTTTGGGAAGATTTTTTACCCCTCACTTTTACAAGACCTGTCGCCGAAATGCGCTGCGGAATCCTTACTTTTTCCGAAAGATGGCAGAAATTATTAGAGATAAACCAGGTCTCTTTCCTTACAGAAGATTATCTGCAGGAAAAATACAGGAAACCGGAAGATATTGAAAGCCTGTTTATTGTTCCCAATTTTCTGCCGGACGAAAATGTTTTGCGGCAAATTAAAACTTTGAAATTGGGTGAAGCTCTGGTTTATGAAAACGAGCTGCTTGCCGCCAGAATCAATATGAAGAATTTCTCGCTTAATCAGATCGGGAAAATGACCGATATTCATGAAGGAGTTCTTTTTTTCAAACAGCCTACAGATTTATTTTCTTACAATGAAAAAGCCATTAATTTCGATTTCGATTTGCTTACCAAAGGAAGAACTACCGCTGAACTTTCTAACACCAACGGATTTCTGGGTGAAGCTCAGGATTTATTTATCGAAGAAGGCGCATCGGTGGAATTTTCAACTTTAAATACAAAA
>JAHRWY010000171.1:0-2674 GCA_019104935.1 Kaistella sp. | reverse complement strand
AAGAACTGAAGTTTTAGAACAAATCAAGACGGAACTTTCATCTGTTACTGAGGTTTATACCTTAAACTTCGACCAAAGACACCTTAATGAGGTTGAAAACGCCTTTGCTTCCCTACCCGATTCCTGGAAAAATATTGATGTTCTGGTGAACAATGCCGGCAATGCACACGGTTTAGAACCGCTTTCCGACGGAAATACAGAGGATTGGGATGCCATGATCGACGGAAATGTGAAAGGTTTGCTTTATGTTTCAAAATGCGTGATTCCAGGGATGAAAGAGAGAAATTCCGGCCATATTGTAAATATATCCAGCGTTGCAGCGAGACAAACTTATGTGAATGGTGTTGTTTACTGCGCTTCCAAAAAAGCTGTTGATGTGATTTCTGAGGGAATGCGCCTCGAACTTACAGAATTTGGCATAAAAGTCACCAATATTCAGCCGGGTTTGGTAGAGACAGACTTTTCGAAAGTCCGGTTCAAAGGCGACGAAGAACGTGCCAATGCAGTCTATCAAGGTTATAAAGCTTTGCAGCCTGAAGATATTGCCGACGCCATTTCTTACTGTATTAACGCGCCGAAGCATGTGGCAATTTCAGATTTAACTATTTATCCGAGCGTACAGAGCGAACCGAGAACAGTTTATAAAAAATAATGGATTTAGAAAAATTTTATTTGCAGACAAAGCATTGGAAGCTATTCCTCTACTTTATTTTATTCTCAGTTATTTCGCAGATAATTGCCGTACCTGCTCTACTTAATAGAGGAAATTTACCCGTAGGCATTTTATTTGGTTTGATTGGAGCTGTTGGATTGTTGGCATTTTTAGGCTGGTTTTATTTTATAATTAAGGGTTTAAGTAAGAAGATTGAAGAAACAGGTTTAAAAGTTTTCAGAGCTTCGTATCTCTTTTTTGTTATTTTTCCTGCCCTTTATCTGCTCATTGTTTTTATCGTTTTGCCGTACGGATTTACCATTTCTACAGAAGGAAGTTCTGTAGGAACAGTAGCTCAGATGATTATTATTCCGGCACATTTGTTATCCATGTTCAGTATTTTCTTCATGATGTATAAAGCTGCGAAGACAGTTAAAATAGCGGAATTCCAAAGAAAAGTAGCCTTTGGGGATTTTGCAGGAGAGTTTTTTTTAATGTGGTTTTTTCCATTGGGAATTTGGATTGTACAGCCAAAAATTAACAAATTTGCCGAATGAAAATTCTCCATATCGAAACTTCATCCAAAAACTGCTCTGTCGCCATTTCTGATGGTGAAGAACTTCTATGTGTATGTGAAGAAGTCTCTGAAAACTATAAACAGTCTGAAAGTCTGCACACCTTTGTTGAATGGGCTTTAGAAGGGGCTGAAATCTCACTGAAAGATCTAGATGCCGTTTGTTTGGGCATGGGTCCGGGTTCTTATACAGGACTCAGAATAGGTTCTTCCGCGGCAAAAGGCTTCTGTTACGGGTTGAAAATTCCACTCATTGCTGTAAATTCTTTGGAGACGATGATTGAGCCGTTTTTAAGTCAGAACTTCGACTATATTATCCCTTTGCTCGATGCAAGACGGATGGAGGTTTATACGGCTGTTTTCGACGGAATTTCCGGCAACATGATCACCGAAACCGAAGCAAAAATCTTGGACGAAACCTCTTTTCAGGAATTTAAAGATAAAAAGGTCATGTTTGTAGGTGATGGCTCCACGAAGGCAAAGGAAATTCTTCAGCTTCCGGATGCAGAATTCAGCGAAACCGCCTACCCTTCTGCAAAATATTTAGTTAAAAAGGCAGTTGGAAAATTCAATAACAAAGAGTTTGAGGATGTCGCTTATTTCGAGCCCTTTTACCTGAAGGAATTTCAGGGTGTCAAGAAAAAGAAAGCAGAATAAATTCAACATTTTCTAAAATAAAAAAGCGAAGATTAACCTTCGCTTTATATTTTTACTTCCATCTGGGCTGGACTTGCGACCTGTTGTGCGCCCTCTGTGGCACGTGTCGGTCTCAGCGGAGCCGGTTCATTCGTTTTCCCCGGAACCGGTGGCGCATCGGAATCAGCCGGCGGTACCGGAGTTGGGGATTGTTGGTTATTGATTTTATTTCCCGATTCGTCTGTCGCTTCAATTTCCAGTTCGCTTTTCAGGTATCGCAGCATTTCTTCTGCTTTTGCACCTTCTAAAGTCCGCGAATAGTTCAGGGCAATCTGTTCCAGCTGCAGAATCATAATCTCTTTTCCAGCAGTTTTCCCGGTGTTGAACGCATTCAGCAACGCAAATTTCGGTACCAACGCATCTTTCGGATATTGCTGTAACGATGATTCGATCAACGCTTTACTTTCTTCATATTTTTCTGTGGAATAAAGTTCGAATGCTTCGGCATAGGCTTTTTCAACTTCTTCCGAAGATTTGGAGAACGAATTGTTTTTAGGATTTTTAACAAATTCCGCGTAAGAAGTGTAAGGGAAATCTGTTAAAATCATCTGTTTCGCCCGTTCTGCCGCAGCCGGATTTTTCTCGTAATTAAAGGCAAAAATATTGTAAAGTGCGAGCAGTTTGGTTTCTTCCTCAGGATTTGCATCTACAAGGTCGTACAGTGTTTTGGTTGCAAGCGGTGTATCCGAGAAATAGGCTTCGTACATTCTTCCCAGACCTAAACTTGCGGTATCTCTCGCCTTTTTCAGGGC
>JAHRWY010000012.1:0-15120 GCA_019104935.1 Kaistella sp. | reverse complement strand
TTTTAGGAATGGAAGATACCATTCTGTATGCAGCTTGTTTCGATGCGAATGGGGGAGTTTTCGAACCCTTATTTTCAGAAGAAGACGCCATTATTTCTGATGAACTGAATCACGCTTCCATTATTGATGGAGTTCGTCTTTGCAAAGCTGCGAGGTACCGCTACAAAAACAATAATATGCAAGATTTGGAAGACCAGTTAAAAGCTGCTTCCGAGAAAAATCACCGGTTCAGAATTATTGTGACCGATGGAGTTTTCTCTATGGATGGAATTGTTGCCGATTTAAAAGGTGTTTGCGATCTGGCTGAAAAATACGACTGTCTGGTGATGGTGGACGATTCCCACGCTACCGGATTTATCGGTAAAACCGGCCGTGGAACTCATGAAGCCAATGAGGTGATGGGAAGAGTTGATCTTATTACCTCAACTTTAGGAAAAGCTTTGGGTGGTGCACTTGGCGGATTTACCTCAGGAAAAAAAGAAATTATTGATATGCTGAGACAGCGTTCGCGACCGTATTTATTTTCAAATTCACTGGCTCCGGGAATTGTAGGTGCTGCGATGAAAGTTCTGGATATGATTTCCGAAGATACATCTCTCAGAGACAAAGTGATGGAAAATGCTGAATATTTCAGAAAAGAAATGAAAGCCAAAGGTTTCGATATTCCTGACGGAGATGCAGCGATTGTTCCGGTGATGCTTTACGACGCACCTTTAGCCCAGAAAATGGCTGAAAAACTTATGGACGAAGGAATTTACGTGATCGGATTTTTCTATCCTGTGGTACCGAAAGGGAAAGCCAGAATCCGCGTTCAGCTTTCGGCTGCCCATACAAAAGAACATCTGGATAAAGCGATTGCAGCTTTCGAGAAAGTAGGAAAAGAGTTAGAAGTAATCTGATTTCAGTCAGAATTCAAATAATATAAAACCTTCCGTTTGGGAGGTTTTTTGGTTTAAAAGAAGATTTTGTACAGATTTCTCGCACTCGAAACGATAAGCAGCAACGCAACCAATATCAGTGCTGTTTTACGCGGCATCTTCCCTGCTAATCTTGCAGCAAAAGGTGCAGCCAGAACTCCGCCGATAATTAATCCCAAAATAATTTCTATATTAGAAACGCCTAAACTGGAAAAGAAGACAATCGCAGCGGCCAGCGTGACAAAAAATTCAGCCATGCTTACAGTTCCAATCACGTAATTGGTTTTTCTGCCTTTGGAAAGAAGGGTAGATGTAACAATCGGTCCCCAGCCTCCGCCTCCGAATGCATCCATCATTCCGCCCAGGAAACCAAGTCTTCCGATGTGGGTTTTCTGTTTCACAACAATTTTTTTGAAAGCCAGACGCGTAATTCTGTAACCCATCAGCAGCGTGTAGGTCGCCATTAAGCCTTTTGCGAGGTTTTCATATTCATTGCCCAGATAAATAAGGAGCAGTGAGCCACAAACAGCACCGATAATCCCCGGAACCGCAAGATAAAGCAACATTCTTTTGTTCACATTTCCGTATTTGTAGTGTGAATAGCCGCTCATGGCGCTCGAAAACATTTCTGCAGTGTGAATGGATCCCGAGATGGAAGGCAGTTTAATTCCCATCCCAAGCATCAGCGTGGAACTTGTCAAACCGTAACCCATTCCTAAAGCGCCATCCACCATCTGTGCGAAAAATCCAATGGCAAGCATCCAATAAAATTCTTTCGGAATTTCGTAAACAAAATCTTTCGCCTGTGCGTAGGAAAAGTACTGATCGAAGGCAATTCCAAGGAAAAAAGCCGCAAAAGAGAGCGAAAGATAAATCACCAGTCTTCTGTATTTTTTAGCGTCTTTGGAATATTGCCATTTCGATTTCTGTTCTTCCGGTGGAAGTTTATTTTTATCTGAAATAAAACTTTCCAGCTGAAAATCACTTAATTCCGGCTTGTTGGCGATGCTGATCAGGATATTTTTCTTCTGAACGATATCGATGATTTCTGTGTAAAAATCGACTCCGCAATCGGTAATTAAAGCGATATGGGAATTGTAGAAATCGTCTTCAAAGAAGCGTCTTTCATGAAGTCTTATATTCTCATGATTTTTTGCAAAGTCTTTAATTTTCTCTGAAATATTTTCACAAACAAGATTAATCTGGGTGTTCGGAAAACTTTCAACAAGTAAATTCAGGTTTTTCAGCGCTTGATTGCCACCGCCTACAATAAGTACTTTCAGGTTTTCCAGATTCAGGAAAACGCTGAGTGATTTGTTATGTATTTTACTTTCGATAGACATTAAAAAGATGCGGTGAGGTATTCAGAAGAAAATTTTTTCAACTTTTTAAAATCTAAATAAGCATTACTGCACCTACAGTAGAATTACTGGTTTCATCTACCAGAATTGCGCTGCCGGTGGCGCTGTTTTTTTCAAAAGAATCAAAAACCAGAGGTGATGCGGTTTTCAGTCTTACTTTTACAATTTCATTCAGTTTTACTGAATCTGTTGCAGGGATTTGTTGTAAAGTGTTGACATCAATTTTATATTCAATTTCCTTTACAATAGTTTTAATAAGTCGGCTTTTATGCTGAATAAAATATTTGTTTCCTTCGTTCAGTTCACGTTTGTCGAGCCAGCAAACCAAAGCTTCGAACTCATTTTCAACTTTTAACTGGTTATCGGTTTTAACGAAAAAATCTCCGCGGCTCACATCAATATCGTCTTCAAGATGCAGAACTGCAGGTTGCAGCGCGAAAACTTCTTCCACTTCTGTTCCGCCTGTTTCTACTTTTGAAATGGTAGTTTCTATATTTTCCGGAAGAATGGTGATTCTGTCGCCTTTTTTATAAGTTCCGGAGATAACCTGCCCTGCATATCCGCGGTAATCGTGAAGTTCCTCTGTCTGTGGACGAATGACATACTGAACCTGGAATCTTGAACTTTCATAATCTACGTCATCGCTCACTTCAACATTTTCGAGAAATGACAAAAGAGGTTCTTCTTTAAACCAAGGCATTTTTTCCGATCTTTCCACAATATTATCGCCATTGAAAGCTGAAATAGGGAAGTAGGATACGTTTTTAAGGCCTAGACTTTCCGCCGCTATTGCGTAATCTTTTTTGATATTGTTGAAAACTTCTTCTGAATAATCAACCAGATCCATTTTGTTTACTGCGACTACAACATGCTTCATCTTCAGCAGCGATGCAATGATGGAATGGCGTTTTGTCTGTTCAATGACTCCCTGCCGTGCATCAATTAGAATGATGATAAGCTGAGAGTTGGAGGCGCCTGTAATCATGTTTCTGGTGTACTGAACATGGCCGGGAGCGTCTGCTATAATAAATTTTCGTTTTGGGGTAGAAAAATAGCGGTAAGCCACATCAATAGTGATTCCCTGCTCTCTTTCTGCGCGTAGACCATCGGTGAGAATCGCCAGATCGATACCGTCGGCATTTTTGTTTTTAGACTGTTTTTCGAGGGCTTCAAGCTGGTCAACCAAAATGCTTTTGCTGTCGTAAAGCAGTCTTCCGATTAAGGTGCTTTTTCCGTCATCAACACTTCCGGCGGTAATAAATCTTAATATATCCATGTTTAGTATAAGTAATAATTGAGAAAGAAAGGTGAGATTTTTTGGCGAATTAATTTAGAAATAACCGCCTTTTTTTCGGTCTTCCATGGCGGCTTCGGTTACTTTGTCGTCAATTCTTGTTTCGCCGCGTTCCGAAATTCTGGAAGCTGTAATCTCGTTTACCACTTCATCCAGCGTTGCTGCATGGCTTTCTACAGCGGCTGTGCAGGTCATGTCGCCAACGGTTCTGTATCGCACTTTTTTATTGGTGATGGTATCATTTTCGTCTATCTGAATGAAATCTGAAACGGCAATTAACTGTCCTTCATGTTCAATCACATCGCGGTGATGAGCGAAATAAATTGAAGGAAGCTGAATTTTTTCCTTTCTGATGTAATTCCATACATCAAGTTCGGTCCAGTTAGAAATGGGAAAAACCCTTACATTTTCACCTTTGTGAATTCTTCCATTATAGATGTTCCACAATTCAGGTCGCTGCAGTTTGGGTTCCCACTGACCGAATTCGTCGCGCACCGAAAAAAACCTTTCTTTGGCTCTGGCTTTTTCTTCATCACGCCGCGCACCGCCGATACAGGCGTCGAACTTAAATTCTTCAATCGTATCCAGAAGAGTATGGGTTTGAAGCCAGTTTCGGGAAGCAAATTTACCTTTCGGTTCGGTGAGCTTTTTCTCGCGAATCGTATCTTCAACTTTTCTTACGATGAGTTCGGCGCCTATTTCTTTTGCTAAATTATCGCGGTACTGTAAAGCTTCTGTGAAATTATGTCCCGTATCGATATGAACCAGCGGAAAAGGGATTTTCATCGGTGCAAAGGCTTTTTTAGCAAGATGCACGAGGGTGATTGAATCTTTTCCGCCGCTGAAAAGTAATGCAGGTTTCTCGAACTGTGCCGCTACTTCGCGCATGATGAAAATGCTTTCGGCTTCTAACTGTTCCAGATAGTCTAATTTATATTTGCTCATATGATCAACTGTAAAAGTTTGTCTTAAAATTTCTGATAAAAACGGAAGGAATTATTTTGAATGCAGTCCGCATTCTTTTTGTGATTTTTCCCAATACCACCGGCCGGCTCTTGGGTTTTCACCATCAGTAATGGCTCTGGTGCAGGGTTTGCAGCCCACGCTGATAAAACCTTTTTTATGAAGTGGAAGATCCTGAACATTATGGGTTTTAATATAATTTAAAACATCCTGATAAGTCCAGTGAATAAGCGGATTGAATTTGAACAGCATTTTTTCGGTGTCCCATTCCAGCATTTTCATGTTTTCACGGTTTTCGGACTGTTCGCTCCGTAAACCCGTGATCCAAATTTTAGCACCTTCCAAAGCGCGGTTCAGGGGTTTTACTTTCCGGATGTAGCAGCATTCTTTCCGGTTTTCTACGGATTGAAAAAATGCATTGATTCCTTTTTCGTTCACATATTTTTCCACATCCTGCGCATCGGGAAAATAGACTTCCGTTTTGGTTTTATAGCGGGCATTATTTTGTGAAAGAAGTTCGTAATGTTCATAAAAAAGCCTTCCGGTATCCAAAGTGAACACTTTAATATTCATCTGATTTCTAAAGATAATGTCGGTAATAACCTGGTCTTCCTGACCTAAAGAAGTGGAGAAAACTGCGCCTTGAGTAAATTTTTCGGAAATAAAACGCAGGCTTTCTTCGGCGGATAAATTTTCGATGTGCTGAAGATCTTCTTTTGAAAGCATATGGTAGTATAAGTTGCCACAAATTTACTTTATAATTATTAACCTACAAAATTGGTAGACTATTAAAGCAAAAAAAGCTAATCTTTTAATTCGATAAGCGTTTTTTTCTCCAGAATAGCCAAAGTAGCATCGCGCACTTCAATTAAAACATCGTGTAGGGCGCAGTGATTTTCATTACAGTTCAGGCAGTTTTCGTAGAAATTCAGGCTTACACAAGGCAACATAGCGATGGGTCCGTTGAGCAGACGAATAACTCGGGCTAGAGAAATATCCTGAGGATTTACATTTAGAAAATAACCGCCGCCTTTTCCTTTTTTACTGTCGAGAATTTCTGCTTTTTTTAATTCAAGAAGAATATTTTCGAGAAACTTAAGCGGAATTTTTTTCTTTTCCGAAATTTCTGAAATCAGAATTGGGCCTTCCTGCTGTTTTTCAACAAGATAAGAAAGCGCTTTCAAAGCGTATTGCGATTTTTTCGATAGCATACAGCAAAAGTAATAAAAACCTGAGAGATAAAATTCTGAGGTAAAATTTGAAAAAATAGTTTAAGTTCGCATAAATTTAGTTTCGATATGTTCAGTAAACACGACGCGCAGCAGCTTAAAAAAGATTTTTGGATTGCTTTTGGGAAAAGTTTCCCCAGAAAATGGCTTTTATATGACACTAAAATTAAAGATTTTTCGCTGAAATTTTACGCAGACAACAAAAAAGCAGAGGTTTCGATCGATATTGAAATGAAAGATGAACTCTTTCGCAATGCTTATTACGAAAAGATTTGGTCTTTGGAAGAATTGCTGAAAGAAGAAGTGGGCGACATTCGAAAAGATGAATTTTACACCATGGAGAACGGGAAAGTTATTTCCCGAATTTGGGTAACGAAAGAAAATGTATCCATATTTAATAAAAATACCTGGCAGGAAATTTTCGAGTTTTTTGTAGAAAAGATGGACGGTTTTGAACGGTTTTATTACGAATACGAGGACTTTATTAAAGATGTTTAAAAGAGAAAACGGTTTCAAATCCTGAAACCGTTTTTTATTGTTTGTAATTGAAAATCTATCCGAATTTCTTTTTTCTGAGCCAGAAGAAAAACCCTCCCAAAAGACCTATAATTCCAATGGGAATCAGCAGGTTGATCCATTGCCATTTGGATCTTTCTTCATCAATTCTTTGTCTGTCGAGCAGGCGCGCTTCGATATTTCGGTTTCTGAGTTCCATTAAATTGGAGTCATCCAAGAGAAAATCCAGTGCATTTCTCAGAAACTGCTCGTTGCCGTAAGTTTGTTTCGTCAGCAGATCTTCTCCCAAAGGCAAAGGTTTTCCTTTATAAACCTGGTTTCGACCAATATCACCGTCTGCAACCACGATCATTTTATTGTCACTGCTTAGCGCTTTGAAACCGGGATAAGCGTTTCTTTCGCTTCGGGATGCATACGCGGAGGTAAATTTTCCTTCTAAACTTACTGCAAATATTTTAGGTGTAGTAGGTTTGTCGAATTCGCTTAAAGAATCTGCCCGTACAATTTCACCCAATGCAACATAGTTCGGGACCTGTTTTACATTTGTTCTTTCGCTGGATTCAAAAAGTACGCGGGTTTTAATGTTTTTTCTTCCCAAGGTATCAATCGAAGTAGGAAATTCAAATTTCACCGGATTGATGTTTTTGGTAATGGGATTTTTGTTTTCGGCAATTCCGAGCGGGAAATAAGGCCAGAGAAAACTGCTGAACTGTGGATTGCCGGCAACTTCACCGGAAACAATTCGGATGAGTGCAGATTTTTTCATGTCCTTTACCAACCCCGGATTTATGCGGATTCCGTAGTTGAAAAAGAAATCCGTAAGGTTTGTATCCATCGGATAGGCCATGATTTTTTTCGACTGAAAAAGCGTATCCATTTCCGCGTTCACGGCATCGATCATCCACAGGGTTTTTCCGCCGTTCATGATATATTGATCGAGGATCACTTTTTCGTTCTCAGTGAAAGCTTTCCTTGGTTTTGCGATGACCAAGGCGTGCATTTGTTTCAGTTTAGGAACATCGGCTAAAGAAAGCTCGGTTTGGTTTTGGGGAATAATTGGACCCGCGTTGTAACTTTCGAGCGCCATTTCCATAAAACCCTGAAACTGCTCAGGTCCTAATTCGTCCTGATTGATGAGAATTCCGATATTTTTCTTTTCGTCTTCGGTAATTGCTTTAATATTTGAAGCGAAATTATATTCTAAATTTTCGATCGATTTACTGAGCTGCTCCGAAGCATCGATTCCGCTTTGGTTAATGATGAGCGGAATTGAACTTCCGTAGGAGTTGTATTTAAGGGTGGCAAACGGAAACATAACGATTTCTGAAATTTTGCCGTCTTTAATATCCGGAAGAATCGAAGGCTGCATACCCATTGCCGCAAGCGTATCCTGCGACATTTTGGTTTTAATGGGATCGATAAATTTATAATCGATTTTGGGATTGATTTTTCTGAATTCCTCCAGCATAAATTTGGTCTCGTTCTGCAACTGACGGAAGCTTGCCGGGAAATCGCCTTCCAGATAAACATCTACAGTTAAAGGTTTTTTTACCGATTCCAGGATTTTTACCGTAGATTCAGATAAAGTGTAGCGTTTTTCCTGAGTAAGATCGAATCTTTTTGAGAAAACTCCGAAAATCCCAAGAAGCAGTACTGCAACGGTGATAATGTATATGATATATTTTTTGTTCATTTTTTTCTAAAAACGCTTTTATTTTTTCTTTTCAACAAAAATTTTAGCTAAAACAAGGCAGATCCCGATAACGAAGACGAAATAAAAAATATCTCTGGTGTCTATCAGGCCTCTTGTAAAGGCCAGAAAATGCTTGTAAAATCCAAGGCTTGAAAGGATATAATCTGTACCTCCCAATAATTTGTAACTGGCCAATTGCTCGATCCCGAAATAAAGAATAAAGCACATGAAAACGCCTAACAAATAAGCCATAATTTGGTTTTGAGAAAGCGACGAAGCTAAAATTCCAACTGAGGAAAAGGCTGCAGTAAGAATAATTAAGCCAAAATAACTCCCGAAAGTCGCGCCCAGATCGATGTTTCCGGCAGGTACGCCTAACACATAAACGGTATAAAGATAAATGACTGAAGGCAACAGGCAGAGGATCCCAACGAACCAAACTGCAAAAAATTTCCCCAGGATAATCTCAGAAATTTTTACAGGTTGTGAGAAAAGCCAGTTCAAAGTTCCGGATTGTTGCTCTTCTGCAATCGTTTTCATTGAGATTGCAGGAATAATAAACATCAGCAGCCAGGGTACGAGCACAATGTAGCTTTGTAAAGAAGCGGTTCCGATGTCGAAAATATTAGAATCGTTTTCAAAGAAAAACAGGAACAGGGTTCCTATTAAACTGAAAGCGGCGATAATGAGCCAGGCACTCCAATTGCCGAAATAGCTCCAAAGTTCTTTTTTAAAAATTGCTGTCATCCTTTTTTTAATGTAACAAGTATTATTTCTTCGCTTTATTAACCAATTTTACGGTAAGCATAATTGCAACCACCAAAACGAAAAATCCGGTGATTAATTGCCCCCAGTATTCCAGTACCCAGGATTTCAAAATCACGGTAAAAACGACAAGGAATAAAATAAACGTCGCAATTTCATTGGCTTGCCGAAGTTTGATATTTTTAATGGGTAAAATATCTCCTTTTAAATTTTTCATCTGGAGGACTTTTTTCCAACACCAGTAATGATAAAATGCAAGTCCGATTAAGAAAGTCAGTTTTAGATGAAACCAAGGTGTTTTCATCAATCCAAAATTCAGATAAATAAGTGAAAGACCTGTTACCAGCATAATAACACCCGCAGGAACGGTGATGATATTCCATAATCTTCTGGCCATAAAAACGTACTGTTCGCGGAGGATTTCTTTCTTTCCAACCTCAAACTCATCGGTGTCTTTATAGTAAACAAACAACCGCACGAGATAGAAAATCCCTGCAAAATAACTGACCATAAAAATGATGTGAAAAGCTTTGAGAATGGTATAAAGCATCTGAAAAATTTAGCTGCAAAGATAACGGATAAAAACGATTACCAAAAGCCAACAGAACATAAGTATAAATTATTGTGTTAAAATTATTTTTTGTCTATCTTATTTCATTAATTTTTAGTTTTTTTGTATATTAAAATTATATATCCTAATAATTATGAAAAGAATTTTCCAATTGTGTTTCAGTTTGGTATTTTTCTCTTTAGGTTTTTCTCAGAATTTAAAACCTATTGCCGAGAAGGTTAAAAATGTGCAAGCTGCAAACAAAACGTTTGTGAAGTACAACTTGTTTACAGTAGATCCGTCTGCTCAAAAACAGGCCATGTACCAATCTGCTGCTGACGGCATTACCGTGATGAAGCTTGATAAAACAGAGGTGCAAAGAATTAACTCTGAAAGACCTGAAGCAATGGAAATGAGTTTTCCTTTCGAAGGAAAAACCATTACTGTAGAACTGGTTAAAAATAATTTCTTTACCCATGATTTTAAAATTAATACAGATAAAGGTTATGCTAATTATACACAGGGAGCGTATTATCACGGGATTGTAAAGGGAGATAACGAGTCTCTTGTGGCTTTAAGTTTCTTTAATGATGACGTAGTAGGGGTAACATCAGTTAAAAGCATCGGAAATATTGTAATCGGTAAGGCAAAAAACACTGACGATTTCGTGGCTTATAATGATCAAAAGTTGAAGGGTGAAAATCCGTTTACCTGCTCTGCAGACGAACTGCTTGAAAATCAAAAAATGGCAGGCCCGTCTTACAACCCAAAAACCATGACCGCAAAAAAAACCGACAACTGTGTGAGAATTTATTATGAAGCAGGATTCGGGCCTTACTCTCAGAACGGATCAAGTGTACCACAAACAGCAAACTGGGTAACAGCAATGCATAACAATGTTTCTACATTATACGCAAACGATGGTATTACGGTAGCATTAAGTGAGGTTTTTGTCTGGACTACTACCGATCCTTATACAGGTACACCTTCGGAAATTCTAAATAAATTCAGAAACGGGCGTACAACTTTCAACGGAGATATCGCGCAGCTTTTAAGAAATCCTGCTACCACAAGTATTGCGTGGGTTAATGCGCTATGTACAACTTACAAATATTCTTATTCTGGTGTGAATCTGAGTTTTCAGAATGTTCCAACATATTCATGGAATATCGAAGCGATGACTCATGAAATTGGTCATAATCTTGGCTCACCTCACACCCACGCCTGCAGATGGAACGGTAACGATACTGCAATCGACGGATGTGGTCCGGCTTCCGGGAATAACGAAGGTTGCAACGGCCCACTGCCGACAGGTAAAGGTGGAACAATCATGAGTTACTGTCACCTTGTTTCTTCAGTTGGGATTAATTTTGCTAACGGATTCGGGGAACAACCCGGTGCATTAATCCGATATACTGTAAATTCTAAAGGATGTTTAGGTACAGACTGTATAAATTCATGTGCCTTAACGATTTCAGGACTCACTGTTTCAAATCTTACCACTAACGCTGTAACTGCAACAATAGTTGACAATACGGGTACAAGCTGGAAATATAAGCTGGCCAAAATGGACGGAACTGTAATTCAATCCGGAACAACCGACACTAAAGTATTGAACTTTACTAATCTTGAGCCTGGTATTTATTATAAAATTTCTGTAGGAACAGACTGTTCCGGACCAGAGGCTTATGCTTTCGAGCAGTTGATTCTTACCGATGCCGACTGGTGTTCAGGAATACAGTTTACAGATCCTGGAGGGGCAAATGCAAATTATGGTGATAACCAAACCATAACTAAAACTTTCTATCCTACGAATCCATCTGATAAAGTTAAAATTACATTTACAGAATTTGATCTTGAGACGGGGTATGACTTTATGAATATCTACAACGGACCAAACACAGGTTCTCCAAGATTCACTGGTGCAACTCAGATTAGTGGCAACACCATTCCCGGGCCGTTCCAGTCAACCCATCCAACCGGAGCAATCACGGTAAGATTTGTCTCTGACGCAGGTGCTACAGAATCTGGTTGGGTTGCTACCCTGGATTGCGTTAATACTTTAGCAACAGGAGAAGTATCGGCCACAGACGGTGTAAATATCGCACAAACGTCTGCTAAAGGAATCTTCAGTATTAAAGCTAAAGATAAAATACAGTCTTATGCTGTTTATGATGCTTCTGGAAAACTGGTTAAAAATTCGGCTAAACTAACTGCAGGTGAAGAAAAAATCGACCTTTCCGCGCAGCCTAAAGGTACTTACGTCATCAGCGTTACAACATCAAAAGAAACAGTAACCAAGAAGGTAATCCGATAATATAATCTAATCGATATAAAAACAGCCGGCTGAAAAATGCCGGCTGTTTTTTATTGTTAAGAATGGGAATCTTTAATAAAATTCAATGTAAATACTTTCACCCACTTTCATTCCGAACAGTGTTTTGGCGCCGTTTTCTTTGTTTCCTTTATAAATGGTAAGTTCCAGCAAGCCGGCATCATTAAAAATCGCTGCGGATTTACCGTGATATTCATGCTCCAGTTCCCAATCGGTTATAAAATCGGTGTATTGATTATAAATTTTGGTCAGCGCAAGATTTCTGAATTTCAAAATAAAACCATTGAACCCTACACTGTGCTTCTCAAATAATTTTTTACTGATATTTGAAATCATGTTTCCGAAATTATCAATGTACATAATCTCACCAATAATCATTTTTTCGTTCTCACTAAATACAGGCATCGGGAACGAAAGCTGTTTAGGCGAATTAAATTTTCTGCCAATCACTTCGGGCAAACCGCCTTTTTGAAGATGTACTGCGACAGGGGCAAAAATATCGGTAGAAGTAAATTTTACTTCATCATCAAACCTGTTGTTGAAGGTGATTTCGTACACTGCTTCCGGTTTAATGTCATAAAAAATCAAACTCAGAACACCGTTGTCTGCCGCAATAAAATAATGCCCGTCGGCTTTATACAGGATGCATTTTCTGTCTTTGGTATAAAAACTGTCTACAGAAATAATATGTACGGTACCTTCAGGAAAAAAAGAGTAGGCGTTTCTTACAACATATGCGGTCTGCAAAAGGTTGTAAGCCTGTATTTCATGCGAAATATCAACAATTTTGGCATCTTCTTTTAAACTCAGTATTTTTCCTTTCACAGCGGGAACTCTGTGATCGATCAATCCGTAATCTGAGGTGAAAGTAATAACCGGCATTTTTAATTTTTCGGGAATGGCAAATTTAGGGTAAAAAAAAATATTCTGAGCCGATAATGAAAAGTAAAAACCGCTATTTTTAAAATATATTTGATATTTTTAGAGAAAATAATTAACATCAAACAAGAGATAAATGTTCGAACTCAATTATGAAATCAAAGGCATTGACGCCAAAACTTTTTACGGAGTCAACAACCAATATTTTAATTTACTAAAATCCAGTTTTCCGACCCTGAAGATTACAGGACGCGATCATTTTATTTTTGCGATAGGGAATAATGAAACGCTGGATGTACTGAAGAATAAGCTGGATGATATTGTAAGTTTTATATCCAGACATAATTCCATTACTTTAAAAGACATTGAAAATATTCTGAATATTAAGGACGAGACCGAAAAACAGCTGGTATTCGATCAGGATATCATTGTAAAAGGAGTAAACGGCAAGATTATTAAGGCGAAGACGACTAATTTGAAAAAACTCGTAAAAGAGTCTGAAAAAAAAGATATGGTTTTCGCAATCGGTCCTGCCGGAACAGGAAAAACCTACACCAGTGTAGCATTGGCTGCAAGGGCATTACGCGATAAAGAGGTTAAGCGAATTATATTAACCCGACCGGCGGTAGAAGCTGGCGAAAGTTTAGGATTTCTGCCCGGGGATTTAAAAGAAAAATTAGATCCCTATTTACAGCCTTTGTACGACGCACTCCGCGATATGATTCCTCACGAAAAACTGGAGGGATTTATAGAAAAAAAAGTTATTGAAGTTGCCCCGTTGGCCTTTATGCGTGGGCGTACTTTGGATGAAGCGTTCGTAATTCTTGACGAAGCGCAAAACACCACCCATTCGCAGATGAAAATGTTTCTTACCAGGATGGGAATGAACGCAAAGTTCATCATTACAGGCGATCCAAGTCAGGTCGATTTACCGATGCGGCAAAAATCAGGTCTAAAAGAAGCAATGCGTATTCTGAAAGATGTGGAAGAAATCGGATTTGTACATCTTACCGACGAAGATGTTGTGCGTCATCCTGTAGTGCGTAAAATCATTAATGCGTATGGAAATGAAGAGAAAAGGCAGCGGGAAGAATAATTATTTCATTTTTAAGAGTACTTAAAATTTAGATAAAAGAGTTAATTTTTTGTTAATTAATGAAAATGTGTTAGATTTGCCGCGGTTAAAAAATATAATCAACAATGAAAAAAATTTTATTAGTAGGTGCTTTGGCACTTTTCGGAGCGGTAAACGCACAAACTCAGAATCCAGCATTAGCAAAAGGTAAATGGTTAGTAGAAGCAAATACTAACTTTGGTGTTTTAAGCCCTGCAAACACTTCTATTGGATTTTATACAAGTGATGGTGATTCTATGTTCAAAATAGGTGGAGAAGCTGGATATTTTGTTGCGAATAACTTAGCATTGAAGTTAGGTTTGGGAATTACTTCTTTAACTGTAGATAATTTCTATGGAGATAATGAAACTTCCACTGCATTCAACTACAAAATTGGAGTAAAGTACTATATTGCAAGTATGTTCCCAGTTCAGGTTGATTTTAACGGAATTTCAAGCGAAGGCGAAAATATTAACGCCGTTGGATTTCAAGGAGGTTATGCATGGTTTGTATCTCCGAATATCTCTATTGAACCAGGTGTAAGATATGATTTAGGTACCGCGGAAGGATCAACCGGAATTTTCTCTGGTAACGTAGGTTTTGCACTACATTTCTAAGAAAAAAATCATAATAAAGCTCCCGGTTCCTTGGAACCGGGAGTTTTTTTGCCCAATATCTGGAGATTTCTCAAAAAAACTGTGCATCTTCTTTCCGGTCAGAATTAAAATTATATTTTTGGTAAAAATTAAAAAACTTATGAAAAGAGTAGTACTGGCTTTCGCCATGATGATGTTTGGGCTTATGAATGCTCAGGTTAAATTTGGGATCAACGGTGGATTTTCGTCGGCTGTAGTTTCTGATGATTTTGAGGAGCTTACTGCAGGTTATTATGCGGGGATTTTTACAGAATTTGGGATTCCCGGTTTTGCTAAAATGCAGCCTGCCCTGAATTATGTGAAATTTAAAGATGATTCTTATCTGCAGATTCCGGTGATGATGAAATTTTATTTCCTGCCGAAAGTAAACGTGCAGTTGGGTCCGCAATTCGCTTTTAGATTAGATGATGTTCCAGATACGATCAACAAAACGAATTTTGGAGCAGCCGTTGGTTTGGGAGCAGATTTGTTTTCTGGTTTGCTGATTGAAGCCAGATACGCATTCCAGTTGAATAATGCTTTCAAGAGCCCGGCAACAGGAGAGAAACTTCATTTCAATCTTTTTAATGTAGGTTTAGGTTTACGACTATAATTTTACTAAATAAAAATCCCGAATCGAAAGACTCGGGATTTTTTATTGCTTTCAGTTCTGTTATCTTCCAAAAAGATTGCCGCCCATTCCTGGCATTTTCGGCATTCCTTTGCTCATCATTTCCATCATTTGTTTGCCCTGTGGTCCCTGCATCATCTTCATCATTTTGCCCATTTGATCAAACTGTTTCATCAGCGCATTTACATCTTCAATTTTTCTTCCGGCACCTCTGGCGATACGGTTTTTTCTCTGAGTA